>NZ_JBEPDB010000011.1:0-148376 GCF_040300025.1 Dactylosporangium sp. NPDC000555
GTCGCGCCCGCGGGACCGTCCGCGGCCCGGTCCGCGCCACTGGGTCGTGCCCGCGCGGGCCGCAGGGTCGTGTCCCCGCGCGCCGCGTGGGCCGGCGGCGCCGTGCCGGCCGCTCGGGTGTCAGAGGCGCTGGGGGACCCGCAGGCCCGCCTCGCGGTGGGTGCGTTCGATGACCGTCGCGTACGAGGTGATCATCCGGGTGTGGCTGAACCGCTCGCGGCTGCCCAGCAGTCGCGGGGCGAACTCGGCGCGGCGGTCGACCGCCTCGGACCAGGCGGCGCTGATCGCCTCCGGGTCGGGCGGGGTGATGAGCCCGTGGCCGGCCACGATGGCGGCCGTGTCGCCGACGTCGGTCGACACCGGCACGGCACCGCACATGGCGCCCTCGATGAGGCACAGCGGCGCCGCCTCGCTGCTGACCGAGGTCAGCGCCACCACGTCGGTGGCGGCGTAGACGGACTCCATGTCGGGGCGGATGCCCAGCAGGTGCAGACGGCCGAGATGCCGCGGCTCGTCGTCGAACAGGTCGTTGAGCAGGCCGCACAGCTCGACGTTGGCCGTGGTCATGCCGGCGCCGCACAGCAGCACGTGGCCGTTGGGCGCGCGCTCCAGGTAGCGGCGCGCGGCGGCCAGGAACAGCGGGATGTTCTTCATCGGATCGTACCGGGCGGCCAAGGTGACCACCTCGGCCTTGACCGGCACGCCGAGCGAGCGGCGCAGTGCGGCGCGCCGGCGGGCGGGCACCGGCCGGAAGCGGGACAGGTCCACGCCGTTGGGGATGACCTCGAGCAGGCCGGCCGGGATGCCGACGGCCTCGTACGCCGACCGGGTCGACTCGGCGCAGCAGATCGCGGCGGCCACCCTGCCGTCCGCGACCGCCGCCTTGAACTCGACCAGCGCGCGGCCCTGATTCTGCGGGTCGGAACGGTGCAGGCAGACAATGACCGGCTTGCGCGGGAACCCGGGCAGGTTCACCAGCCGCAGCGGCTGCTCCTTGAGCGACAGGATGATGTCGGCCCGCTCCGCGTGCGCGACGGCGGTGGCGACCTCGGCCGCGCTGAACGTCCTGCGGGCCGCGGTGTCCCCGCCGATGCGGCGCCCGAGCGGGCGCACCTCGACGCCGGCGGCGCGCAGCGACCGGTAGCTGGCGTCGTCCTCCATGCGCTGCAGGATCGTCTCCCGGCGCATGGCGCCGTAGATGCTCAGCACCGCATGATGATGGCTGCCCCCGGAGTGCAGCCCGGCCACCACGGTGGTGTGCAGGGCCCGGGCGCCGCCGGAGAAAAAGCCCTCATAGATCGACATCACGCGCAGTTGGCTGGCCACGGGCAAATCATGACCTGCGGTGCCGGTTCTGTCAGGCCGAAACAGTGGTTCTGCGGTGAACTGTGCGTTTCGGAGAAATCACGGAATGGGTAATGGCCGCGCTCGATGCGCTGCGTGACCGCCGCCGCACGGTGACGCCGTGTTTTGCGCCAGGGTTCTCCTCCAATTGGTGTACGCGGCGTGGTGCGCTTGACGCACCGGGCGGCTCCGGCTGGCCGGGTAGGTGGTGCCGGGCGGCGCGGATAGCTTGACCGCCATGGGGAATGCGCATCGCTGCGGCAAGCATGTCGTCCTGGCCAACCCGGCCTCCCGCATCCCGGTGTGGATGGAGTGCGCCGTGCACCGGTTCACGCCGATGCAGGTGTCGCGCCGTTATGAAGAGCTCGTGACGCTGGAGTTCTCGTACGAGGAGACGCTGCGGCTGGGCTGGATCGTCGAGCACGCGATGCTCTGATCGGCCGGTCGGGTCTGCCGGGCTCTTCGGGTCTCAGGGCCGGTCCAGGTAGCCCGGGTAGAGCAGCGCGAGCTCGTTCGGGTGCGCGGCGATCAGGCGTAGCTCGTCGTCCGTGAGCGGGCGGCCGGTCGCGGCGTTGCACAGCTGGACCAGCTTGAACGTCAGCGCCTCGTCGGTCACCTCGACGCCGAGGTCGTCCATGACGTGACGGAAACCGGCGAGCCCGCCGTACTCGCCGGTGAGCACGATACGGCCGGCTCGGGCGTGCCGCTCCCGCGGGAACGGGCCGAGCAGCTCGTCGTCGTAGAGCTCGTAGTTGCGGTGGTCCTTCAGCGCGCCGTCGGCGTGGATGCCCGACTCGTGCGCGAACGCGTTGGGACCCACGCCGGGCTGGTTGTTCGGCAGCGGCTGGCCGAACGCGTACGACGCCCACCAGGCGAAGCGGCGCGCCCACGTCAGGTCGAGCGGGTCGCCGATCCGCGCACCCTCGGGCACGCCGAACCCGTTGCGCAGCGCCAGGATGCAGGAGACCAGGTCGGCGTTGCCGGAGCGCTCGCCGATGCCGTTGACGCACGTGTTGATCCAGGCGTCCTGTCCGGCAGCCAGGTCGCCGAAGGCTCCGGCCAGCGAGTTGGCGACCGCCATGCCGAGGTCGTTGTGGCAGTGCGTCTCGATGGGCATGCCGACAGCGCCGGCCAGCGTGGCGAACCGCTCGCCGATACGCCCGGGCGTGTCGCCGCCGATCGTGTCGCAGTAGCGCAGCCGGTCGGCGCCCGCCTCCCTCGCCGCGAGCGCGAACTCCGTCAGGAACCCCTCGTCGGTGCGCGAGCCGTCCTCGGCGTTGACGCCGACGGTCTGCGCGCCCGCCGCCTTGGCCGCCCGCACGGCCGCGACCATCTCGCGGATCAGCGCGTCGCGGTCGAGGCGGCCGCGGAACTTGTTCTGCAGCATCTGGTCCGAGGTCGAGATCGACAGGTTGTAGTGGCGCAGCCCGAGCCCCGCGGAGCGTTCGACGTCGGCCGGGACGGCGCGGCACCAGCCGGACAGCCGCAGCCTCCCGAACGCGCCGGCGCGCTCAAGCGCCGCCTGGGCGCGGATGTACGGCACCTCGTGGAACAGGAACGGAAAGCCGATCTCGGACTGCGCCACCCCGAGGCGGCCGAGATAGAAGTTCACCATCGTCTTGCCGAACTTGGACAGCCCGGTCCGGGCCGTCTGCACCCCGTCGCGATTGGTGACGTCGAGGAAGTGGATGCGCGGCTTCGTTGCGGTCGACATGAATCTAGATTGACGATATGGACGAGCATGTGTCAACGTTGACGAAAATCAACGTTGCTGGAGGGGGCTGAGGATGAGCGGATGGATCGGGGCGGACGAGGCGGCGCGGCGGCTCGGGGTCAAGCCGGCGACGCTGTACTCGTACGTGAGCCGGGGCGTGCTGACCCGCCGCAAGGCCCCCGACGGGCACAGCGCCTTCGACCCGGCCGAGGTCGACCGCCTCGCGCGCCGTGGGCGGCCCCGGCGGCAGCCCGGCGGGACCGAACTCGTCATCGAGTCCGCCGTCACGATGCTCGGCGAGGACCGGCACTACTACCGCGGGCGGGACGCCATCGGGCTCGCCGATGGCTGGCGGCTCGAGCAGGTCGCCGGCTGGCTGTGGACGGGGCTGGAACCGCCCGTCGAACCGCCCTCCGAACCGCTCGCCGAGGCGGATGTGCGCGGGGCCGGGAAGCGGGCATCGGGCGGGCAAGCGGCGGCGGGGACGCGGGTAGCGGAGGCGTGGGCGGCGGGAGCGGAGGCCGTCGCGGCGGCCCAGGAGGCGCAGCGTGGGCTCCCCTCCGCGGTGCTGCCGCTCGAGCGCCTCCAGGTCATCGTCACCGCGCTCGCCGTCGCCGATCCCGTGCGGCTCAACCTGGAGCCGGTGGCGGTCGCGCGGGTCGGGCAGGTGCTCGTCGCGGGGATGGTCGACGCGTTGCCGGCGTGGGACGGGCTCGGGGAGCCGGACACGCCGTACGTCGTGGTGGAGCCGGGGGTGCTCGCGCGGGACCGGACCGTGCACGGGCGGCTGTGGCGCAGGCTCGCCGGGGACGGGGCCGACGAGCGGCTCGCCGACGTGCTGCGGTTCGCCATGGTGCTGCTCGCCGACCACGAACTGGCGTCCTCGACACTCGCGGCTCGGGTGGCCGCCTCCGTGCGGGCCGACCCGTATGCCGTGGTCCTCGCGGGGCTCGGGGTCACCAGCGGGGCGCTGCACGGCGGCGCCACGCTCGGCGTCGAGTCGCTGTTCGCCGAGATCGGAGCGGCCTCCCGGGCCTCGTACGCGATGGGGGAGCGGCTGCGCCGCGGGGAGCGGATCCCGGGGTTCGGCCACGCCGTCTACCGCGCCGGGGACGCGCGCGGCGCGGCCCTGCTGGAACGGGTGCGCCGGGCGGTACCGGATCACCCCCGGCTGGCCGTCGCGGAGGCGATGCTCGACGAGGCGCGCCGGACGGGGCTGCCGGCCATGAACGTGGACTTCGCGCTCGGGCTGCTGACCCACCTGGCCGGCATGCCCCGCGGCGCGGGCGAGGCGATCTTCGGCATCGCGCGCACGGTCGGCTGGCTCGCCCACGCGATGGAGGAGTACGCGCGGCCGACGCGGCTGCGGCTGCGGGCGGCGTACACCGGCCCGCTCGACTGAGCGGCGCCACCTGGAACGGCCGCCGGCCGGAGGGACCGCCGGCTCGCGTCGATGTGGCTACCATCAACGCCGCGGGATCGTCATCGGGGGAGGCGAGGCGGCATGAGCAGGCGGCGGCGATGGGCCCTGGCCGGGCTGCTGTGCGGCGTGACGGCCGTCGCGGTGACCGTGCCCCTGGTCGCCTGGTGCAATCCGTGGCACTACGTCCACCTGATGCCCTACGGCCGGCCCGGGGTGATGGTTCCGGCGCTGGTCCTGGCGCCGCTGCTGGTCGCGGCCGCGGCCTGGCTGATGGTGCGCGACTGGGTCTCGCGGGGGGTCGTGCTCGGGGTCGCGGTCCTGCTGTCGCTGGTCGTGTGGGTGGGCGGGACGCAGTATGCGGCCGTGGTGGAGCTCTCCGACTCCGCCGCACCGGCGGGCGCCACCGTCGTGGCCGTGGCGCCGGGCGGGCGGTTCGAGCTCGTGCGGCTGGAGTACCGCCCCTTCCTGACGCTGAGGAACGTGGTGCGCGTCCGATCGCGGGCCGGGCTGCGCAGCCGCGAGTCGCGACAGAACATCGCGTGCTTCACCCATGCCATCGACGGCTTCCCGGCCCCGGAGCGCGTCTTCGGCGCCGCGCGGTTCGTGAGCGACAACGAGATCGAGGTCACCGGGGGCGACGGGATCGCGTGGCGCACGGCGTTCGACCCGCGCACGATGCTCACCGCCCAGACGCTCTCGCGCGGCTGCGGCTGATCCACTGATCCGCTGGAGCGGCCGGGGGCCGATACAGTCGGTGGGTGACCACGGACAACCCGTTCTTCGTGCCGAGCGACCTGCCGTACCAGTTGCCGCCGTTCGACCGCATCGAGGTCGACCACTACCTGCCGGCCTTCGAGCGGGGCATGGCCGAGCAGCGCGCGGAGGTCGCGGCCATCTCCGCCGACCCGGCCCCGCCGACCTTCGACAACACGCTGGTGGCGCTGGAGCGCTCCGGGCGCGTCCTGCAGCGCGTCTCGGCCGCGTTCTTCACCGTGACCGGCGCCGACACCACGTCGCGGCTGCAGGAGATCGAGGCCGAGGTCGTCCCGAAGCTGTCGGCGCACGGCGACGCCATCATGCTCGACGCCGGGCTGTACCGCCGGATCAAGACCCTCTACGAGCACCGCGACGAGCTGGGCCTGGAGCCCGAGCCGGCGTGGCTGCTGGAGCGCTACCACACCGAGTTCGTGCGTGCCGGCGCCGAGCTGTCGCCGGAGCAGCACGTGCGGCTGCGGGAGATCAACGCCGCGCTGGCGGGCCTGGCGACCGAGTTCGGCAACCTCGTGCGCGACGAGATGAAGGCCGGCGCCGTCGTCGTCGACGACGAGGCGGAGCTCGAGGGGCTCTCCGCCGACGCGATCGCCGCCGCCGCGGTGGCCGGGCGCGACCGGGGGCTCGACGGGAAGTACGTGCTGAATCTGATCCTGCCGACGGCGCAGCCGGCCCTCGCCTCGCTGCGCGACCGCGCGCTGCGGGAGCGCCTGCACACCGCGTCCGTCAGCCGCGGGTCCCGCGGCGGCGAGCTCGACACCACGGCGATCGTGCTGCGCATCGTCCGGCTGCGCGCCGAGCGGGCGCGGCTGCTCGGCTTCGAGCACCACGCGGCGTACAATATCTCCGACAACACCGCCCGCTCGGTGCCGGCGGTCGAGGAGATGCTGGCCAAGCTCGTGCCGGCGGCGATGGCCAACGCCTCGGCCGAGGCCGAGGACCTGCAGGCCGCCATCGACGAGGCCCACGGCGACGCGGCGTTCCCGCTGCGGCCCTGGGACTGGGCGTACTACACCGAGCGGATCCGCCGCGAGCGCTACGCGATCGACGAGGCCGAGCTGCGCCCGTACTTCGAGCTGGAGCGGGTGCTGCGCGACGGGGTGTTCTTCGCCGCCGGCCGGCTGTACGGGCTGCGCTTCGAGGAGCGGCCGGACCTGCGGGCGTACCATCCCGACGCCCGGGTGTTCGAGGTCTTCGACCGCGACGGCGGCCCGCTCGGGCTGTTCATCGGCGACTTCTTCACCCGCGCGTCCAAGCGCGGCGGCGCCTGGGCCAACGCGCTCGTGGCGCAGTCGCGGCTGTTCGGCACCGCACCGGTCGCGGTCAACAACCTCAACATCAACCGGGCGCCGGACGGCGCGCCGACGCTGCTCACCCTGGACGAGGTCCGCACCCTCTTCCACGAGTTCGGCCATGCCCTGCACACGCTGTTCTCGCAGGTGCACTTCCCGAAGTTCGCGGGCACGCGCGTGCCGCGCGACTTCGTCGAGTACCCGTCACAGGTCAACGAGGTGTGGATGCTCTGGCCGGAGGTGCTGGCCAGCTACGCCCTGCACCACCAAACCGGGGAGCCGCTGCCGCAGGAGGTCGTCGACCGGCTCCAGGCCGCCGAGCGCTTCAACAAGGGGTTCGCCACGACGGAGTACCTGGCGGCCACCCTGCTCGACCTCGCCTGGCACACGCTCAGCGTCGAGGACGCGGCGGCGGTCGACGACATCGTGGCGTTCGAGGAGGCGGCCCTGCGACGGGCCGGAGTGGCGACGCCGTTCGTGCCGCCCCGCTACCGCACGCCGTACTTCGCGCACATCTTCAGCGGTGCCGCGTACAGCGCCGGCTACTACTCGTACATCTGGAGCGAGGTCCTCGACGCGGACACCGTCGACTGGCTGACCGAGCGGGGCGGCCTGCGCCGTGACAGCGGCGACGCGTTCCGCGACGGGCTACTGGCCAAGGGCGGCAGCGCGGACTCGATGGAGGTGTATCGCGCGTTCCGCGGCCGCGATCCGCTCATCGAGCCGTTGTTGAAGCGGCGCGGGCTCGCGGGTGTCGTCGAGCAGTGACGTTGCGTGACGTTCCTTAGTTTTTCCTAAAGCCAGCATTTATCCGGGGATCCCGCCTTTCGGTACGGGCGCCACGTTCGTAAGCTGTCGCGGTGCGTGGCGCCACCCCCCGGCGCAGGCGCGCTGCCGCACGTCGTCTGCACATCAGCAGATTGGCGCTGCTCGCCGCGGTCAGCCTCGTCGCCTCGTTGATCAGTGTCGGTGTTTCCTGGGCGATCTTCCCCGCGCAGCCAGCGGCGGTCGCGGACGACACCAGCTTCGACGCCGCGAAGTTCTACGAGACCCATGTCCGGGCCAATGCGGCCCGCGGCGCCGCCCAGGCGGCGCTGCCGGGGCAGTCGCTGGTGCCGAAGCCGGTGGCCGGGCTGACCCAGGAGCAGACCAACAACGCGTTCATCGTGGTCGAGGTGGCGCGGCAGATGAACCTGCCGCAGCGGGCGATGGTGGTGGCGATCGCGACCGCGCTGCAGGAGACGTATCTGCGGAACCTCGCCAACCCGAAGGTGCCGGAGTCGATGAAGCTGCCGCACGAGGGCACCGGCACGAACTACGACTCGGTCGGGATCTTCCAGCAGCGGGTCAGCATCTGGGGCACACCGGAGCAGCTCATGGACCCGGCGTTCGCGTCGGCGAAGTTCTACACCAAGCTGATGAAGGTCAACGGCTGGCAGCAGATGAGCGTCACCAACGCCGCGCAGGCGGTCCAGCGCAGCGCGTTCGCCAGCGCCTACGCCAAGCACGCCACCAACGCGCAGAAGATCGTCGACGAGCTCACGGCCTGAGCCCGGGCGGGCACTCGACGGCACCGTCGGCGGGGCGCGGCGGTCGGCGCCAGGGTCGTGCCAGTGCCGCCGCAAGACCCGCGCCGGCGGCGTTGACGAGCACGTCGTCGACGGCGGTGACGCGGCCGAGGTCCAGAACGTACTGCAGCGTCTCGAGCACGGCCGAGCCGAGCGCGGCCAGGCCGGTCACCGCCCAGGCGTTCAGGCGCCAGCGCATCGGGCCGAACACCCCGAACGCGGCGAACACCGCCAGGTTGCCGCCCATCTGCACGATCGCGTCGCGCGGGTCGCCGGTCAGGATGTCGGCGAGGCCGCGAACCGGGTTCCAGTTGACCCGCCGCGGTGCCGACGTCGGGAAGAGGATCATGATCACCCACGGCGCGGTGCCGGCCAGGGTGCCGATGAGACCGAGCCGGCGCCGATCGATGCGCATGCGCCGAGGGTAGCGGCGCGCCGTGTGGAAACCGTGTGTCGCCGGTGGGGATTCAGTGCACGTGGCCGGGGACTCCGGCGCGCAGGCCGCCGGTCAGGGCCGGGATCTCGTCGCCGGGCGCGTACTCGAAGCGGATGCGCACCTCGTCGCCGGTGCGCACCTCGACGGGCTCCGCGATCGGCACGACGAGGTAGTTCATCGTCCAGTCGACGCTGCCGGGCGGGTCGTACGTCAGCGCCAGCAGGTTCTTCGTGACCAGCCGGACGGCGTTGACCAGCGCGGGTCGCTCGGCCACGAACGTCAGGTCGGCCGCGCACCGGGCCGGCAGCGGGTCGCAGTAGAAGAAGTGCTGGAACACCTGCGGTGGCGCCACCTCCACGGTGCGCGGCTGTGCGCACTCCGGTAGCTGGAACACCGGCACCGGGACGGTGTAGCCGCGGTACGTGAAGTCCTGCTCGACCGGCTGCGCGGCCTGCACGCACGCCTCCGGCAGGAACCTGGGCAGCGGCCCGCCGATGTGGCGCAGATACCGGCGCTTGAAGCCGTCGATCACCTCGACCTGGCGCTCGCGGAGCAGCCCGACGTGCAGCATCTCGCACAGCACCAGGTCGACCGGCCCGTCGGGCAGGTAGTCGCGGGCGTCGGCGTGCAGCACCCGTACCGCGTCGCCGGTCGCCGCGCGCAGCGCCGTCCGCGCGGTGGCGAACACGCGGGGCTCGCGCTCGATCGCGGTGACGGTGGCGCCCTGCCGGGCGGCGAAGTAGCTGAGCACGCCGGTGCCGGCGCCGAGGTCGAGCACGCGCATGCCGGGGGCGACGGCCTGCGCGATCGCCTCGGCGAAGGCGCTCATCCGGCGCTCGTCGGTGAGCAGCAGCGCCTGGTACTGCAGCGGGATCACGTCGGCCGGGAACCGCGTGTGGTCGATGTCGAGGCGATCCATGCGCAAAGGGTAGTCGTTCGCCAACGCAGCGCGACCATTTTCGGCCAGGTCAATGCGGTTCAACGCAGATCTAAGCCGTCCCAGCCGGCATACCCGCGCAGGGCGGCGGGGCGGCGGCGGGCCCGCAGATACAGCCAGCACGCCCCGGTGATCGCGGCGCCGGCGAGCACGTCGACGAGGTAGTGGTGCCCGGTCAGCACGACCGAGGCGGCCATCAGCGCGGCGAGCCCGGCCCCGGCCGCCCGCGCCCAGGCCCGCCCGGCCGCCGCGGCGACGGCCAGCCCGACGACCAGGTCCCAGCCGGCGTGCAGGCTCGGCAGCGAAGCGAACTCGCCGGCCGGGCCCGGCGGCGCCACCGGGAACACCACGAACACGAACAGCGCGGCCGCGGCGGTCAGCAGCATCGCGTCGCGGGCCCGGTAGTAGATCTCCGGGTGGCGGCGGGCGAGCCAGACGAGGACGGCGCCGGCGACGAGCCAGTGGCCGTAGGTGTACAGCCACTCGAAGACGCCCGTCACGAACGAGTTCGCCGCGAGGCGCTCGCGCAGCCAGTCCTCGCGCGGCAGCCCGGCGGAGCGTTCGAGCCCCGCGACGGCGCGCGCGTTGTCCAGCGCCCGCCCGTCGTCCACCCCCACCGCGCCGCGGACGAGCAGGTACCCGACGACGGCGGCGAGCCCGATGCCGGCCTGCCGGGCGAGGGACACCGGCGCGGACGGCGTCCGCCGCCCCGCCCTGCCGGTGCCCGCCGAGCCCGTCCGCATCGGGTCCGCCGCCCCCGCCTGGGGAGCGGTCCCGGCAGCGCGACGTGGCCTGGAAGGCGCCTCCCACGGGATGGTCATGCCGTCAGCCTCGTCCTCGCCGGCCGCGCTGCCATCCAGGCGACGCACCGACCCGACCCTGAATTCCGCGCCGGCCGCCTCAAGGCCGACCCCTACGGGACGATCACCGCTCGCCGACGTTCTTCAGCGGCGACGGGTCCTCGATGTTGGCCGGGGCGTTCCACTTCTGCAGCTTCGAGCCGTCGCAGGCGGCCACGGTGAGCTTGCTGACCGTCGTGCTGCCCTTGAAGATGTCCGAGGCCGGCAGCTTCGGGTCGTCGAGGTTCGTCGGGGTAAGGCACCTGCCGTTGTGGTCCTTGATGACATAGCTCGCGCCGTACGTCTTCTCCTGGTACGAAACCGTCCACAGCGTCGAGGCGTCGGTCGTGGCCGGGCACACCTTCACCGTCACGAACTGCGATGCGGCCCCCGGCTGCGCCGTGGTCAGGCAGTAGGTCTTGTACGTCTTGGTGTTGTCGTACGTGCTGATCTGCCCGGTGATGCTGCCCAGCCCAGTGCTCGTGGCCGGGATGCTGTACCGCTGGTTCCAGCCCACGTTGAGCGGGTTCGGCGCCTGCTTGCACGGCCACACGATGAGGAACCCGAGCGTCGTGTCGAAGTTCGTCACGTCGACGCAACGGCCGAACTGCTTGAAGTTGACCAGCTGATACGGCGGGCCGGCCGCGCCCGCGCCGACGGACGCCTCGGGTGCGAACGTACGAGTGTTGTCCGCGGCGCCGCCGCAGGGGGCGAGCTCCACGAACGCGCCGGGGGTGCTGCCGGACCTGGCGTGGAAGCACAGGCCGCCCAGGCTGGTGCCGTTGGACGCGGTGCTCTGGAAGTTGGAGCTGTCGTTGATGCTCCACCGCTGGTAGTACGGGATCGTGGGCGAGCCGCACGCCTGGAACTGCACGAGCGTGCCGCTCACCGGGTTCGCGCCGGAGTCCAGGCACATGCCGAGCGGGTTCGCCGCCGTCTTCGACGAGACCAGCTGCAGTGTGAGGTTCTTCGTGTACGCGAACGTCTGCCGCGCGCTGCCCGTGTTGCATGGCTGGGTGGTCACGTTGGTGCCGACCGCCGGCGAGCCGGAGCCCGCGTCGAGGCAGTAGGCGCCGCCGTAGAACCTGACCAGGCCGCCCTCGACGTTCTCGTTGGTGAGCCGGAACACGTAGGTGGCGGTCAGGGTCCGCGACGCCCTCGGGTCGAACGCCTCGCCGCTGTCGCCCCGCGCCGAGCCGGTCGCGGTGATCACCGCGTAGGAGGGCACGCTGAGCAGGTGCGAGCTCCTCGTCGCGCAGGCCAGGTCGGTCTTCGTCGCGTCCTGGAACCGCACCGAGACGCGGTACCGGCCGGGCAGCCCGGCGCCGACGACGCCGAGCAGCGGGTCGGCGGCCGGGAGGCACCGCAGGTTGGCGAGCGTGCCCGCCGAGGCGCGGATGCTGCCGACGACGACGTCGATGCCGGCCTGCGCGGCGTGCAGCGCCTTGGCCCGGTTGACGGTCTCGGCCGTGTCGCGCAGCTGCCTGATGACCACCGGGACCATCAGCGTGCTCAGGGAGGTACCGACGAGGGCCAGCATCATGGCGAGCGGCAGGGAGCCGTCGTCCCGCCAGCGCAGCGCGTGGAGGATGCGCCGGATCACGTCACGACCTCGCTTCCGGGCAGATGGTGCTCCCGTCGGTGCTGGCCCTGCTGTTCAGCGCGGTGAAGGTCAGGTCCGTGGTCGCCTCGGTCCGGCCGCTGCCGGGGTTGGTGGTGACGACCAGCACCACGCGCAGCCGCTGGAACGCCGTGTTCTCCGACGGCGCGGCCAGCGTGAACGAGCTCTTGGCGACGTTGACCTGCGATGCCAGTACCGCCCACCGGTTCTGGGGCCGCTGACCGGACTGCTGCGGCCACACCTGCCGGCGCAGGGTCCTGCCCGCCGCGTACAGCTCCAGCTGGGCGCACTCGGGCGTGCCGCTGGCGGTGCCCGTGTTGACGTACTCGACGAAGACGTTGCCGTCGGTGTCGGTGTGCACCGGGCCGAAGCCGGCGGCGTAGCGCAGCTCCCGGTCCAGCCGCAGGAACGCGTTGTTGAGCTGCGCCTGGGTGAGCGCGACCAGCTCGTTCTTGTTGCCGGCCCGGAACAGCTGCACCACGCCGGTGGTGAAGATCGCCATGACCACGGACATGATGCCGGTGGTGACCGCGAGCTCCGCGAGTGTGACGCCGCGGTCGCCGCCGCGGATCGCCGCGCGGAGTCGTGTTCGCAGCCGTGCTCGCAGCCGTGCTCGCAGCCGTGCTCGCAGCCGGTTCATGAGATCTTCCAGACGAACATGAACACCGACCTGTCGCCGCCGTTCTTGTCGGTGACGGTCAGGGTCACCACATAGGTGCCGGTGGCGGTCGGGGTGCCGGTCATCACGCCGTTGTTGTTCGAGGTGGCCAGCGTGATGCCCGGCGGGAGGTTCGCCGCCGACCAGGTGTACGGCGTGGCGCCGCCGGTCGCCGTCGCCGTCTGCTGGGAGATCGCGGTGCCCTTCGTGCCCGTCTTGTCCGGCGCGGCCGTCGTCGGCGCGGTGACGCGCAGCCCGGACGTCACGGTGACGTGGACGGGCACCAACGTCGAGTTCGTGGCGCCGAGGCTGTCGGTGACGTTGAGGGTCACCAGGAACCGCGTGCCGCTGGTCACGACGCCGCTGATCAGGCCGGCGCGCGTCATCGTCAGGCCGGGTGGCAGGTCCGGCGAGGAGAAGGTGTACCCGCCGGAGCCGCCGGCGGCGCTGACCGAGCCGGAGTATGCCTCACCCTTGGTGAGCACGATCGGCGCCGAGGCGTTCGGGTACTGCACCGCGACCCTGGTCCTCCACTTGAACGTGGCACTGGCGGTCTTGCCGTACTTGTCGGTCACCGTCGCCCGCACCGTCGCGACCGCGTCCGCGCCCGTCGCGGTGGTGCTGCCGGTGACGACGCCGGTCGTCGGCGACATCGACAGGCCCGCCGGCAGGCCGGTCGCGGTCCAGGCCAGCGGCGGGGTGCCGCCGGTGACCGGCACCTGGTACGACACCGCGGCCCCCGCGTCCCAGGTCTGGTCGGGCGGCTGGGCGATCGACGGCAGCGGGTTGACGACCCAGTTGAACGAGGCGTCGTTGGTGCTGGCCTTGTCCTTGACGATGACGCGCACGACGTAGGTGCCGGCGGCGGTCGGGGTGCCGCTGACGACACCGGCGTCGTTGATCGAAAGGCCCGGCGGCAGGCCCTCCGCCGACCACGTGATCGGCGGGTATGCGGTGGTCGCGGTCAGCGCCAGCGGGACGATCGGCACGCTCACCTCGCCGACCTGGTTGCCGGGGTTGTCCGGCAGCGGCTGGGTCACCGTCACGCCCGGGTTGAACACCGGGTCGGTGGCGGCGGCGGCGACCAGCGTGTCGGTGACGTAGGAGCACTCGCCGCCGGCGCAGGCGCGCGAGTTCTGCCAGGTGACGGCGACGACGACGCGGTAGAACGACAGCGGGTCGGCGATCAGGGACGACACGGTGCAGGGCGCGTCGCGCAGGGCCGGGTCCATCACGCAGGTGCCGAGGAACCAGTGCCGCCGGAACGTCGCGTCGTTGATCTTCAGCACCTCGGGTACCACCGGCAGCACCGGGTTGACGCTGCTCGCGTTCGCCGCCAGGGCGGTGTCCACCGCCGGGGTCATGGCCTGCCGTAGCGCGGTGAGGTCCAGACTGGGGACGCGGTCGGTGTCGTACTGGCGCTGCACATCAATCGCGCTGCGGCCGGTGACGAGGCCCGGGCCGGGCAGCGAGCGCACCAGCTCGACGCCGTCGTGGGCGAGCCGGATCGCCATCTGCAGGCCGCGCTGCTTGTTGATCGTGTTCGTCGCCGACACGAAGAACGTGGTGAGCGCCGTCATCACCACGCCCATGACGGCGATCGAGGTGAGCGTCTCGACCAGGCTGAAGCCCTCGTCGCGGGTCCGCCGCAGCGGCGTGTCGGTCGCGTGCATCGGGAACCGTCAGGTCAGCGAGGCGTAGAACGCCTGCAGGTTGATCGTGACGTTGGACCGGTCGAGGCTGGTCGCGCTGCTCGGGGCGAAGTTGACGCTGCTGATGAGCACCGCGCGGGGCTGCACCTGCTGCAACTGCTCCAGGAACGGGTTCATCTTGGCGGTCGGACCGGCCACGGTGAGGCTGACCGGCAGCGCGTACACGTCGTAGCCCACCAGCGCCTTGAGGCCCACCGCGGTGCCGACGGTGACGCCGCTGACCGTGACGCCGGCCAGCTCGCCGGCGCTCTGCAGCTCGCGCAGCAGATCCGACGCGGAGTCGGTGGACGGCAGCGCGGCCCGGTCCCCGGCCAGCCGCGCCCGGTACTCGTCGATGCGCTGGTACTGCCGGCTCAGCTCGGCCAGCTCGTGCCGCTGCTTGGTCACCTCGACGTTCGCGTCCCCCGTCTGGTTCTTGATCGACTCCGTGTCGTCGTCCTTCGGCAGGATCAGGAAGTAGTAGCCGAACGCGACCAGGACGATCGCGCACAATGCGCCGCCGAGCAGCCACAGCCGGTCGTGTCGCATCACTTGCTCCCGCTGGGGCTCGCCGAGGGGCTGGTGAACCGGCCGCCGAGCGCGGCCCTCGTGATGTCCATCCGGATCGTGAACGCCACGCCGCCGTCCTCCTGCATCGCGTCCGTCGGGAACGGGTTGGCGATGCCGTCGACGTTCGACAGGGCGTCCACGTAGGTGGCCACCACCGCCTTCGACGGCGCGGTGCCGGTCAGCGTGATCAGGCCGACGGTGTCGCGGTTCGCGGGCGCGGTGCCGGTCTCCTGGCTCAGCGAGCCGGTGATGCCGGTGATCTTGACATTCTTGGCGGCGGCCGTCTGCCGCAGCGACGCCAGCACCTTCGACCACGACAGGTCGCGGTCCAGCAGCTTCTGGAGCCGCTCGTCGATCTTCTTCGAGTCGCCCTGGATCCTCGTCAGGTCGTCGTACTTCCGGTGCCGCTCGCGGGTCAGGTCCTGCTTAGTGTCCAGGACCCCCCGCAGCTCCTGCTGCGCCTGCGTGTGACTGTGCACGGCGATGCCGTACCAGCCGACCACCAGCGCGGCGACCAGCACCACCCCGGAGATCACCAGGCGGCGGAGCCGGCGCACGTGCCGGGTCTCGGAGATCTCCAGCGGCAGCAGGTCCGCGGCGATCGGCAGGATCCGGAACGTGTGGGCCGTGGCCTCCGGAAACGCCGGATGCGGTGTACCCGCCCGGCGAGAACGGCTTTCCGGATTCGGTACCGCGGGATCCGCGCCCCGCCCGTCCGGCGTCGCAACGCTCGGCTGCGGAGGGGAGGCCTGGGTCACGGGAAGCCGGGCCGTGTCCTGCACCTCGGGCAGCTCCGCGGGGCGTGGTGGCACGGCGGGCTGCGGCGCCCACGTGGCGGCGGCCGGTGCCGGGTCCGCCGGGGGGCCGGTCACCGGCTCGACCGTCGCGTACTGCGGTTCCGGCGGCACGGGGGCTCGCTCCCGGTCCTGGCGCGCTCGAGGGTCCGATGTGGACGGCTGGGCGGCGTGCAGGTGGGCACTCAGGGCGTCCACCGGAGCGGTGAGCGGGTCGAACGCGGCGGGTCCGGCCCGCTCCGGGACCTCGGGAGGCGTGGCGGGGTGCGGGGCCGGGGACGCGTCGGCCGGGAGTACGAGTTCGCCGTGGATGTAGCGGGGGAACTCGCGGCGCGGCCGGGCCAGGACCGCCGGCGTGGCCGGTTCGGAACCTGGCAGGCCGGGGCCGGTTGCCGAGGTGGAGTCCAGAGGCGGCCACGCCGGGGGAGGGCCGGACGGGACCACGCGGACCGGGGGGCCCGCCGGGCCGGCCGGGGTGTGCGCGAGGTGCGTGTAGGGGACGGCCCGGGCGACCGTGGCGTGAGCGTGTGGTTCGTCGTGGTCGGGCTCGGTGTGGTCGGGTCGGGCGTGGCCGGAGTGGGTGTGGCCTGGATTGGTGTGGTCGGGCCGGGTTTGGTAGGAGGGGGTGTGGCCCGGGTCGGTGTGGTCGGGCCGGGTTTGGTGGGAGGGGGTGAAGCCGAGGTTGTCGATGCTGGGTGGCTGAGGGGCGTTCACGGACGGCGGTGCTTGGGGGTGGGAGGCGCGCGTGCGGCGGTCGCGTTCGACCTCGTCCAGGTCGTCGGGGTCCTCCGGGTCGTCGAACGAGGGCAGCACGATGCCGGTCATGCGGCGCTCGGGCTCCGTCCAGCCGGGCTGGTGCCAGCCGGCCTCCTGCTGCCGGTCGGGCGACCGGTCGTGCCGTGGCGCGGTCATGCGCCGGCTCCCAGGGCCAGGCCGACCGAGATGGCGGCGGAGGCGCGGACCTGCTCGAGGCTGCCGTGGCGGACGCGGCGCAGGCCGCGCACGCGCATCACCGGGTCGACCGCGATCACCTCGACGCCGAGCTGGCCGTGCAGCGCGTCGAGCAGGCCGGGCAGCATCGAGCCGCCGCCGGACAGCGCCAGGCGGCTCACGCGGGCCTGGCGGCCGCCGGCGGTGAGGTACGCGAACGAGTTGCCGATCTCGTTGATCAGCGGGCGGACGGAGTCCTTGAGTGCCGAGGCGCTCGCCGGGTCGGTGTCGGAGCGCAGGCCGACGCGGCACTTGAGCTCCTCGGCCTCCTGCAGCGGGATGTCGAGGCGGTCCGCGACCGTCTTGGTGATCTCGTTGCCGCCGCGGGGGATGGTGCGCACGATGAGCGGCTCGCCGTCGTGGTGCACGACGACGCTGGTCGCGTGCGCGCCGATGTCCACGAGGGCCTCGACCTGCTCGTCCAGGCGGGACGCGGCGCGCAGCAGCGCGAAGGAGGCCAGGTCGACCCGCTGGACGTGCAGCCTGGCCGCCTCGACGGCGCGGATCGCGGCCATCACCGGCTCCTTCGGGGCGGCGATGAGCAGGCCCCGGACGGTGCCGGCGGAGCCTGGGTCCTCGAGCGGGTAGAAGTCGATGAGCGAGCGCTCGGGCGGCAGCGGCAGCGCGTCGCGGACCTGGAACGGCAGGGCCCTGCGCATCTCCTTGGCCGGCAGGTTGGCCACCGTCGTCTCGCGTACCACGATCTGCTGGTGGGTGACCCCGAGCGCGACGTCGCGGCCGCGGAACTTGAACGTAGACCACAGCTGCTTGAGCGCCCCGGTGACGGCGGGCTCGTCCTGGACCGCGCCGTTGCGCACGACGCCCGGCGGCAGCAGGACGTGGCCGAAGTTGCTGATGACCGGCCCGTCCTTGCTGTTGCTGGTCTCCGCCGCGCGGATGGACATCGTCCCGATGTCCAGTCCGATCAGGTTGACAGCGGCCATCGTGCTCCTTCGAAGTGACCCCGCCCGGCTCGGCGCGGGCGGCGCGGCTTACGCGGGGACGAGCAGGTTGGTGTACCAGTCGGTGATCGGCGCCGCGGCGAACAGCGCGAGCAGGGCGCCGGCCAGCATCGACGGGCCGAAGGGCAGCGCGGTCTTGCGCCCGGCGCGGCCGGCGGCCAGCAGCACCAGGCCGGCGGCCCCGCCGAGGACGAACGCGGCGAGCGTGCCGACGGCGACGGACGACCAGCCGAGCCAGCCGAGGTACAGACCGAGGACGCCGGCGAGCTTGACGTCGCCGAAGCCCATGCCCCCGGGGTACACGATGGAAAGCAGGAAGTAGAACGTCCACAGCGCGGCCATCGCGAGCACGCCCCGCAGCGCCGCGGCCCAGTCCCGCTCGACGAGGACGGCGGGCAGGAACAGCAGCGGGGCCACGACGTACGAGGGCAGCACGATCGCGTTGGGCAGGCGCAGCATGTCGAGGTCGATGAGGGCCAGGGCGACGGCGATCGCGGCGAGGTACAGCCAGGCGGGCATCTGCAGCCACGACGGCCCGGCGGCGTCGCTCGCGCCGCCCCGGCCCGCGGGCCCGGTGCAGCGCATCGCCACGGCGACGAACAGCGCGGCGGTGCCGAGCTCGACGAGCGGGTAGCGGATGCCGATCGGCGTGGCGCAGTCGGCGCAGCGGCCCCGCAGCAGCAGCCAGCCGAGGACGGGGACGTTGTGCCACGGGCGGACCGGGGCCGTGCACTGTGGACAGTGTGACGCAGGGCGCAGGAGCGACTCGCCGCGGGGGACGCGGTGGATGACGACGTTGAGGAAGGAGCCGACCGCGAGCCCGGCGACGCCCACGACGATGAGTACGAATGTCATGTCGTGGTCCTTTCGGTGCTCGCTGGCTTCGGGGTCGTGGTTGTCACCGCGGTGGCGGCCCGCACTCGGTTGCCCGGGCGCGGGCCGCCACGACGGCGTGGGATCAGCCGACGCAGTCGGCGAGGTTCTTCTTGTCCGACTTCTTGACCGAGCCGCCGGTGGCGCTGTCGTACAGGTAGACCGCCTTGCCGTCGGAGTTCATGGCGCAGATGCGGTAGCTCGCGCCGTCCGTCGCCTTCTTGTACTGCATGCTGTTGCCCGGCGACAACGTGGCCGTCTGGGGGCTACCGCCGGTAGCCGACTCACCACTCGTACCGGTGCCGAACACGAGCTTTTCGGCGGCGCTGGTACCGCTCGTCGGGTACGAGTTGTTGTTCTCGGTGTAGAACTGCTCGATCGCGCTGACCGCCGCGCGCACGTCGGACTCCGCCGACTTGTTGGCCGCGCCCTGGCGGTAGTTCAGGTACATTGGGACGGCGATCGCGACGAGCACGCCGATGATCACGACTACGACGAGCAGCTCGACCAGCGTGAATCCGTCGTCTCCGGCAGCACGCTTCTTCTGCATCCTGCGCAGCGTCTCTTGCATGGGTGAGCCTCCTGCTCCTCTGCCTGGGGGTGTGGGTAGTGGCGAGGCTCCGCTGCCTGGCGCCAGGTTTTTGTGCCACCGGTGTTCGGTGTGTGAGTGGTTCGGTGTGTCAGGTGGTGCTCTCAGTACGGGATGCGCCGGGTGTGGCGGCGGTGCCGCCTCCGTTGTCGTTGCGGTGCGGGCCTTCCGCGGGCATCGCGCCCGGGCGGCCGCGCGGGACAACGGTTGTGCTGCGCATCGGTTGCTCTGGATGTTCAGTTGCTCTGGATGTTCTGGTAGATCGAGAACATCGGCAGGTACAGGCAGACGATCATTCCGCCGACCACGCCGCCCATGACGAGCACCATGATCGGCTCGATGGACGCGGTCAGCGCCTCCGCCGCACTGTCGACCTCTCGGTCGTAGAAATCGGCAACCTTTTCGAGCATCTGACTGATTTGGCCGCTCTCTTCGCCGACCTCGATCATCTGGACGACCATCGACGGGAAGATCTTGTGGTGTCCGAGTTGGGACGACATGGGTCGCCCCTCGCGCACCGCCTGCTGCAGGTCGGTCATCGCCGCCGTGACCACGCTGTTGCCGGTGGTGGCGCCGACGACGTCGAGGGCCTGCAGCACCGGGACGCCGACGCCGAGCAACGTGCCCAGGTTGCGCGAGAACCGGCTCAGCGCGATCTTCGTGAACAGCGGGCCGAACACCGGCAGGCGCAGTTTCACCTTGTCGAACCACAGCCGCACGGCGGGATTGCCGGCCATGATCCGGCGGAACGCCACGGTGGTGACGATGGCGACGATGATGAGCACCGGCCCGAGCCAGAACAGCGTGTGGCTGGCGGTCACGATGATCCGGGTGGGTAGCGGGAGCTCGCCGCCGAGCTGTTCGAACATCTTCTCGAAGATGGGCACGATGAAGATCAGGACGGCGCTGATCATCACGACCGTGAAGAGCAGGACGATCACGGGGTACGTGAGCGCGCTCTTGATCTTGCCGCGGAGCGCCGCGTCCTTCTCGAAGTTGGTCGCGATGCGGTCCAGGGCATTGTCGAGGAAACCGCCGGTCTCGCCGGCGCGGATCATCGCGACCATCAACGTCGGGAACACCTTGGGGTGCTTGCCCAGGGCGACGGAGAGGGACATGCCGCTCTCGATGTCCAGCCGTACCTCGCCGAGCGCCTTCTTCAGCGACGGCTTCGGGGACTGGTCCTCCAGCACCGCCAGCGAGCGCAGCAGCGACATGCCGGACTGGGTCATCGTCGCGAACTGCCGCGCGAACACCGCGAGATCCTTGAGTGACGTACGGTGACCGAGGCCGGGCACGCGGATCTCCCGCCGCATCAGCGTGTCGGCGCTGGTGATCGCGAGCGGCGTGAGGCCCTGCTGACGCAGCAGCTGCGCGGCGGCGAGCTCGTTCGACGCCTCGATCTTGCCCTTGGTGCGCTTACCGTCGTGGTCGATCGTCTGGTAGTCGTACGTCTTGGTGGCAACCATCTCTTACAGCGCCCTTTCCCGCGTTGCGTGTCGCCCGCTGCCGGCGGTCAGGTGGTTCGGCCGGCGCGCGCCGCGTCCTCAGGTGCGGCCGGCCAGGCGGCGGAACTCCTCCGTCGAGTGGCACAGCTCGAGCGCCGTCTCGTAGGTGACGAGCTGCTGGCGGACCCGCTCGGCCAGGTGCTGGTCGAACGAGAGCATGCCGTCGTTGCCGCTGGACTGCATGAAGGACGGGATCTGGTGGTTTTTGCCCTCCCGGATCAGGTTCCGGATCGCGGGCGTGGCGAGCATGATCTCGGTGACGATCGTGCGGCCCTGCCCGTCGGCGCGCGGCGCGAGCGCCTGCGTCACCACGCCCTGCAGCGCGTTGGACAGCTGGGCGCGGATCTGCTGCTGCTGGTGCGGCGGGAAGATGTCGATGATCCGGTCGACGGTCTGCGCCGCGCTCTGCGTGTGCAGCGTCGCGAGCACCAGGTGGCCGGTCTCGGCCGCGGTCAGGGCCGTAGACGTGGTCTCCAGGTCGCGAAGTTCGCCGACGAGGATGATGTCCGGGTCCTGGCGCAGTGCGTGTTTGAGCGCCATCGCGAACGACGCGGTGTCGGCGCCGACCTCGCGCTGGTTGACCAGGCATCGCTTGTGCTCGTGGAGGAACTCGATCGGATCCTCGATGGTCACGATGTGCGACGAGCGGGTGCGATTGGCCAGGTCCAGGATCGCCGCCAGGGTCGTCGTCTTGCCCGAGCCGGTCGGGCCGGTGACCAGCACCAGGCCGCGGTGCAGGTGCGCGAAGCGGGCCACCTGCTCCGGCACGCCGAGCTGGTCGAGCGGCTTGATGTTGTGCGGGATCGCGCGGAACGCGGCGCCGTAGGAGCCGCGCTGATGGTAGAGGTTGACCCGGAAGCGGGAGACGCCCTCGATCGCGTAGGCGAAGTCGAGCTCCCGTACCTCCGCGAACTGCCGCCACTGACCGTCGTTGAGCACCGCGGCGCGTACCAGCATCCTGGTGTCCTCGGGCGTGAGGTCGTCGTAGCCGGGCAGGTACCGGAGGCCGCCGTTGATGCGCACCGTGGGCGGGGCGCCGACGGTCAGGTGCAGGTCGGAGCCGCCGACGCGGACGAGCGAGACGAGCATCGCGTCCAGCGACGCCCGTTCGTCGCTGGTGGGGATGCGGGTCGCGAGGGCGTCGGCCATCGTCCTGTGCGCCGCGCCGGCCGTCGTCGCGTGCGCCGCGCCGGGAACGGCTCCCGGCGTCGCGCCCGGGGCGGCTCCGTGCGCCGGGCCCGGCCGGCCGGCGGGTGCTGCCTGTGTGGTCACGGGGGCTCCTTGCGGTACCGATGCGGCGGAAAGGACCTCATGAGCGCGATCGGCAGGGCTGTGCGGGAGCTGAGGATTCACACGGCGACGCGGACGACCTCGGGGATCGAGGTCTGGCCCGCCGCCGCCTTCGCGAGGCCGTCGATGCGCAGGTCTTGCAGGCCCTCGCGGTATGCGACTGCCTGGATCTCGTGCGCCGACGCGCGGTCGACCGCGAGCTTCTCGATGTCGGGGGAGACCGGCATGACCTCGTGCAGCGCGATGCGGCCGCGATAGCCGGTGTTGGCGCAGGAGCGGCAGCCGACCGGGCGCCACAGCGTGTCCGGCGTGCCGAGCAGGTCGTAGGGCCAGCGGGCGCCGCTCAGCTCCGCCTCCGTGGGCTCGTACTCGGTCTTGCACCAGTCGCAGAGGCGTCGCGCGAGGCGCTGGGCGAGCACGCAGTCGACCGAGGAACCGACCAGGAACGGCTCGATGCCCATCTCCACGAGCCGGGTGACAGCGCTGGGGGCGTCGTTGGTGTGCAGCGTGGAGAGCACCAGGTGGCCGGTGAGCGCGGCCTCGACGGCCAGTTGCGCGGTGGTACGGTCGCGGATCTCGCCGATGAGCACCACGTCCGGATCGGAGCGCAGGATCGCCGGCAGCACGGCGGCGAACGTCAGCCCGGCCTTGACGTCGACCTGGACCTGGTTGATGCCCGGCAGGCGGTACTCGACCGGATCTTCGACGGTGATGATGTTGACGGTGGGCTTGCTGATCTCGGCGAGCGTCGCGTAGAGCGTCGTGGACTTGCCCGAGCCGGTGGGGCCGGTGACGAGCAGCATGCCGTGCGGCTTGTTGAACGAGTTCGCGAACCGGTCGTAGTTGTTCTTGCTGAAGCCGAGCTTGGCCAGCTTGAGGTCCATGCCGCTGGTGTCCAGTACGCGCAGGACGATCTTCTCGCCCCACACCGTGGGCAGGGTCGCGGTGCGCAGGTCGACCACCCGCTGGTTGATCTCGACCGTGATGCGGCCGTTCTGGGGCACGCGGCGCTCGGTGATGTCGACATTCGACATGATCTTGAGGCGGGAGAGCAGGGCCGACTGCACGTGCTTAGGCACCGTGTCGACCTCGTGCAGCACGCCGTCGATGCGGTAGCGCACCCGCATGTTGTGCTCGCCGGGCTCGAGGTGCAGGTCGGAGGCGCGGTTGACGATGGCCTGCTCGAGCAGCGAGTTGACGTACCGGACGATCGGCGCGTCCTCGCTCACGGCCGTGAGGTTGGACACGGCCGGTGCCGCCTCGGCGCGCAGGCTCTCGGCGACCTCGCCGAGGTCGTTCTCCTCGCGCTTCAGCCGGTCGATGATCTTGCGCAGCTCGGAGCGCGCGACGACGACCGGGCGCACCGTGAGGCCCGTCGCGGCGCGCACGTCATCCAGGGCGAGCACGTCACCCGGGTCGGTGATGCCGACGGTGATCTCGTGCTCGTTCAGGGCGATGCCCAGGACCCGATGTTTGAGCACCAGGGCCATCGGGATCTTGGTGACGGCGGCCGGGTCGATGGGGTAACCGACGAGGTCGAGGGTGGCGATGCCGTACGCGTCGGCCGACGCGGCGGTCAGTTGCTCCTCGGTGACGATGTGGTCGTTGATGAGCACGGCTCGGATCGATCGGCCGGTGCGCTCGGCCTCCTCGGCCGCCCGGTCTACGGCCTGCGCGTCTGCCCCGCGTTGTTTCAGCGCGTCCAGTAGCGGCCTGAACGTCTGGTACATCTCACCCCCGTGTCGCCGGAGGACTCATCGGCGGCTATCCGGGTGACTTTCGGGTTTCACCCCTGGCGCGTGTGCCGGACTCGTTGACGCGTCGCGGTGCCGTCGTGAGGATGCTTCGCTGTGTCGGTTGCCGTCGTGGAAGAACCCAGAAGCGGATTGCCCGGCAATATCAGTATTTGGCGGGCGCGGTGGTTGCTGATGCGCTACAGTGGCCGCGATCCCGGGGAGCCGTCGTACCCGGGAGTGCCGGCGGCGGCCCAGGCCGAGCTGCTGGACCTGGTCGCCGAGGTGGCGGCCCGGGTGGGGGTGGCGCGGCCCGATGCCGTGCTGCTGACCGGGTACGGAACGATCCGTTCCTGGGCCAGTCGCCGTCGGCGGCTGTTGCTCGTGGGGCTGCCGCTGCTGCAGTGCCTCACCGTCGACGAGGTACGGGCGCTCGTCGCGCATGAGCTCGCGGTCGTCGACCATCGGCGGGCGCATCTGGTGGTGCGGCTGCGGGCGCTGTACGAGGAGGCGGTGGACCCGCTATCGGTGGTGCCGTCGTCACGCTCGGAGTCGATCGCGAAGGCAACCCGGGAGTTCGCCGCCGCGCTGGAGCGCAAGGCGGACCAGGCGGCCAGCAGCGCCTCCGGGCTGCACACCGCGGCCCGGGCGGTGGTCAAGGCCGACCTGGCCGCGTTCGAGTTCGCCGACTTGGCGTTCGACGTGGAGGAGCAGGTGTGGCAGCGCACCAGCGCCGCGGTACAGGATCTGCATGCCGGATGGCGGGAGGCGGTCCGGGCGGGGGCGGTGATAGCGTCGCTGGACGAGGACACGCGGACCGCGCTGATGGCGCGCCACCCGAGCCTGGCCGGGGCGATCGCGTCACTGTCCCCGGCGCACGTGGCGTTGCGGACTGTGGATTCGGTACCGCTGATGCCGCTGCCGCCGGACGTCGAGCGCGAACTGGCACGGCAGGTGCTCAAGCGCGACAGCGGGCAATGGGTCACCTTCGCCGCCGTACCCGACGACGAGTGGCCGACGTGGCTGGCCCGGCAGGCCCGGGTGGTGACCGATCAGGTGGCGACGCTGCTGCGGCGGCCGCCGATCGGGCCGGCCGAGGTCGTGGAGGTGCTGCTGATGCGGCTGGACGAGCTGGTGGCGGCGAACTGGCCGGCGCAGCCGGAGCCGCCGGCCGAGCCGGAGGAGCTGGACGGTACGCCATCTGTGGTGGTGGTCGCCGAGTCGGCGCTCACCGCGCGCGGGTGGCGGCGGGTCCATCCGGCGGCCGCGGGGGTGCTGGTGAGCCCGGACGGGGAGCAGCACAACCTGACGCTGCTGGCGCGGGCGGCGCTCGATTCGCCGGCCGCCCTGGCGGTACTGCTGGAACTGCTGTCACGCGAGCCGTGAGATCTCGTGTCCGGCCTGCTTCTGGTGTACGGCGTGATGTTGGGGTACGGCGTGATGGTGGGTTACGGCGTGATGTTGGGGTATGGCCTGCCTCCGCGTTGCGGGCGTGGCTTGTCGCCGCACGGCGGCCGCGGCGGGTGACCCCGGTGGCGAAGCTCCGGGGGCGTTGCCTGTCGCGGCCGGCCGCTGGAGCGTCAGTGCGCGACGTGGTCTCGCCACTTGTTGGCCGGGGTGTAGCCCAGGACCTCGCTGGCGCGGTCGATCGACAGCAGGGTCTCGAACTCGCCGAGGTCCTTGCGGATCGGCACGTCCGGGAACACCTCGGCCATGAGGCTCGCCGACGAGCGGTTCATGACTGTGTCGGCGGCGGCGATGACGAACGACTGGGCGCCCTCCATCGGCGCGTCCAGCGAGAGCCGGCAGGCGGCGGCCACGTCGCGGGCGGTCGACGTAGCCCCAGAGGTTTCACTTCCGTGCGTGCATGTCAGCCCAGTGGCCGGGCACCGCAGCGTAGTCGCCGGGGGCGCGGCCCGTCGACGGTGTGCACATTGGACAGGCGCAGGCCCGCGAAGGGGATGCCGCTCCAGCTGGAGATCTCCGGGCGAGGGTCTCGCCGACGACCTTGGACAGGGCGTACGTCGTGGTCGGGTACGGGAAGTGGCCCTCGTCGACCGGTGCGTACCGCGGCGGCGTATCGAACGGCAGGCCGAGGGTCGTCACACGCCAGGAATGCCAGTCGGACGGGCGTGGCGCGTTCACCGTGCTCACCGAGCACGGCATGGCGGATACTGCGGGCGGCCGCGCCGGGACACGTGGCGGCGGTTCCGGGAGCCTTTCATCGACCTGATGACCCGAGGCGCAGGTGCGGGTCCTCGGCGAGATCACCGGGACGGTGCTGGAGCACCTGCGCAAGCATGTGGGCTAGCGGCGGCCGGGAGGCGCTCTTGTCAGCTGCCTCCTCGCTTCACGCGCGATCGTCGCCGTGGGTATGGCTGCGCGGCGCCGGGTTGTGACCCGGTGCGGTACGAATAGCGGATTCAGCTCCTGCTCACGAGTCCTGCGTGGGACGACAGGAACGTCTCCACGGTGTTGGTTCGGACCGCCTCGAGCAGCGCCAGGGTGTTGTCGTCGAGCGCCTCAGCCCCGGGCTGCTCCGACGACTCGTAGAACGTGCCGTTGTTGGACTTGACCGTGAGCAGGTTGTCGCCGCCGATATTCTTCATGGCGAAGATCCAGTCCTGGAGATCGATGCCACCCGAGTCTATGGTCATCGACTGGCCGACTACGTCCAGCACCTTTCTGAGCTTTCCTGGGTCGGTCAGTACGTCCCGGCTCGCGATCTCCTTGAACAGCGCCTTGATGAACTGCTGCTGGTGCCGCTGGCGGTCGTAGTCGCTGTTCGGCAGAGTGTCGCGCTGGCGCACGTAGTCGAGCGCCTGCCACGGCTCGAGATGCTGGTAGCCGACGTGATACGTCTGCGGGGTGACCCCCGAGACCGGGATGAGGTCGGTGCCGCCCGAGCTGTTGAAGCGCTGGGTGTACGGCACCTTCGTCTTGCCCTTGGCGTCGTGGCCGATGTGCACGGACCGGGTCTCCTGATCGACGTACATGTCCACGCCGCCGAGCATGTCGACGACTTTGGTGAAGCCGGTGAAGTCCACGATCGCCGCGGCGTCGAACGAGATGCCCCAGTTCCTTTTGATCGTGTCGGCGAGCAGCGACATGCCGTATCGGCGCTGGTCCTTGCCGGTCAGCTTGATGCCGCCTTCGGCGAACGCGGCGTTGAGCTTGTCGTGGCCACCGTCGTACCTCGACCTGCCGTTGTCGAAACGTGGGATCTCGACCCAGGTGTCGCGCGGGATCGAGATCAGGTACGCCGACCGATGGTCCTCCGGGATGTGCACGACGATGATCGAGTCCGACCGGATCGTGTCCGACGGGTCCTGGTTCGGCCGTGGGTCGATGCCGACCAGGAGAACCGTCTTCGCCCCGCTGATCGTCACGTGGCGGCCCTGCTGCTCGGCGGCGGGGACGATGAGGTTGTCCTGCTGGACGCTGCTCGTCACGTATCCGATGAGCATGCTCTTCGCCACGAACGCGCCGCCCGCCAGCATCATCATGACCGCGCCGACCGCCACCAGCCTATGCGCCCACTTGGGGTCGCGGCCGTTCCTGCCTGATGCCGATCCGGTGCCCCCGGCAATGGTGGCGTCGGGGCCGGCGACGGGCCTGGAGGGCATCGGCCGGCGCGATGTATCGTCGGCCGGCCGATCGGGTTCCTCGTCGAAGGGCTCGTGGCGTCCAAACACGTCTCGTGGC
Source organism: Dactylosporangium sp. NPDC000555 (assembly GCF_040300025.1). Lineage (NCBI taxonomy): Bacteria > Bacillati > Actinomycetota > Actinomycetes > Micromonosporales > Micromonosporaceae > Dactylosporangium > Dactylosporangium sp. NPDC000555. Next base: position 27,309 of record NZ_JBEPDB010000011.1, read on the forward strand.
TCCTGTTCGAGGTGCGCTGCGTTCGTTGCTGGTGTGCGGTCCATGTCCGGTCTGCGGCCGCCCGTGCTGGCTCGGGTCCGATGCTGGCTCGGCTCGGTGCTGGCCGTCCGGATGCGTCTGGTGGGTTGGCCGGGTGTGGATCTCGGCGCCCGTCTGGCGTTGACTCGGTCTGGCTCTGGGTCTGTTGGGCGGCGGTTCGGCCCGCCGTCCGGCGGACTATTCGCGGCCGCTGCTCGGCGTCGTCGCCGAGACGTCGGTCTCGGCGTGCCACCCACCGCCGGTCTGTCAGGCGCCGACGGCGATCACGCCGATCACACTGAGCAGGACGACCGCCGCCAGGAACAGCAGCATGCCCTGCTCGCTGTCGAGCTTGGTGAGCTTGCGGGTCGTGGTGGTGGTCGGGGTGGCCATCGTCGCCTCCTGTTGCGGTGTGGTGACTCATACGCTAGGAACACCGCGGACAGGTTTGCTCCCGTCATCGTGCCACGTGCCCGACCTGCTGGAACGGCTCTTCGAACCCTTCGTGGGTTCTACGATCCGAACCGCCGCCGGGTAACGGGTACCGCCTCTGTAGCCGCCCCGGACCGCCTTGCCGGTCCGTGTCTCCGGGCGGCCCCGGGACGCAGTTCGAAACGGCCGGCGGGCTCAGGTCGTCGGGCCGATGCCGGTTGTGGTGCCGCTCCCGACGTCCGCGCTCAACTCCGGAAACACTTTGCCCACCTTTCGCACGAGATATTCACCGTAGACGCCGGCAAAAACCTCAGGTTCTGACAGTCCCACCGCCGGATGCCGGCGGAGCCATCGGTGGCGGCCCGGCCGGGGCAGCGGTGGGACCGACCTCCGCGGTGAAGTCCGGGTCGAAGAAGAGCGGGAACGACAGGCGTTCGTTCCCGCTCGCGTTGCGGACCCGGTGTGGCGTCGAGCGGTACCGCCGTCGGTCGTCCGATCGAGCATGTCGTCGATGTTGCGCATGAAGGTACCGGGCATCGGTGGGGTGTCGAGCCACCTTCCGGGGTGATCGTCCGTGCGGGTGCGATCCGTCGCGGCGCTGGAAGGGTCCCTGGCCAGTGGGCCGATGTGATCGGCGGCCGGGTTCGTCGGACCGGCGTCGACAGAGCCCTCGTCGTCCGGTCCCGCAGATGGATCGCCGGTTGGCCCGCCCGCCGTGGGCCATCGCGATCTCGAGCTTGTCGGCCTCGGGCGGGGGCAAAGAACGCACGGACGCCGCGGTCCAGGCGGGCGATGAGTCCGGGATTGACGCCGTGGCCGGAGACGTAGAAGAACCCGCTGGCCCGGCATGCCGAATCAATCTCGTTTGCGGCTCGTGTGTCCTCGCCGTGTGTCCTCCGCCGTGACGAATCACGTTGGTGACGTCGACGACGGGGAGGTCGGCCTGAGGTGGGCTCACGCTCGGAAGCGTAGGCGTCCGGGTCCGTTGGGTTCCGCGTGCTGTCAACTATGGTTGACGAGGTGTGTGATGTCAACTAAGGTTGACGCATGACGGAGGCAAACGACCTGGCGGCCGCGGCGGCAAGCCCCGACCCGCGCATAGGTCTGCGGGCTGCGGTGGCGCTGCGCCGGCTCGCCGACGCACTGGAGGTCCTGCAGGTCGACAACGCGCGCCTGCAGGGCTGGTCCTGGCAGGAGATCGCCGATGCCCTCGACGTGTCGAGGCAGGCCGTGCACAAGAAGCACGCCGGTCGGGTACCGACGCGGCCGACGGCCACCCCCAATGCGTCGCGAGCCCCTGCGGCTATGGAAGCCGAGGCGCCGACTACCGCAACACCGACCACCACAGCGCCGGGACCGGCGCACATGCCGAAAGGGGAGTATTGATGTTCGAGCGGTTCACCGATCATGCCCGGACCGTCGTGAAGGTCGCGAAGCAGGAGGCCGACGAACTCGGCCATCAGGCGATCGGCACCGAGCACATTGTGTTGGCGCTGCTGCGTGACGACGGCGGAGTCGGGCAGACGGTACTGCGTGCGTGCGGCATCGAGTACGACGAGATCCGGGCCAGGGTCGCCGCCGGAGACGACGCGGCGGCATTGCGCTCCATCGGTATCGATCTCAACGCGGTGCGCGCCAGCGTGGAACAGACCTTCGGGCCGGGTGCTCTGGAACGCGCCGAGCCTGCCGAGCGCGGCGGTTTCCTGTTCCGCCGTTCGAAGCTGCCGACCCGATTCAACAACGGGGCGAAGAAGAGCCTGGAGCTGTCGCTGCGGATCGCGCTGTCGCTCAAGCACAATTACATCGGTACCGAGCACATCCTCCTGGCGGTCCTCAAGGAGGAGCGGGGTTCTGGCGGGCGGCTGCTGCGAGAGCAGGGCATGACCTATGACCGCACGATGGATCTCGTGCTGACCGCATTGAAGAACGCCGCATAAGCGTAAGAACGCGACCCAAAGGCGGCCACTCGAGCGACGGCTGGACGGGCTGGACGGATCGATGATCGTGGTCCGGCCGAGCAGCGCGGAGTCGAGCTGTGGAATGGCCGAGTCCAGGAGCTGGGCGAGGGATCGTCTACGGTTCCGGTATGGAGCGGACCCTTACTTGGCGCGACCTCAACCGGGCGCTGCTTGCCCGCCAGATGCTGCTGGAGCGCGTGTCGCTCGACGTTCCTGAGGTACTGCAGCGGATGGGCGGCCTCCAGGCGCAGTACGCGCCGTCGATGTACATCGGTCTGTGGACCCGCATCGAGGGCTTCGAGCGTGACGAGCTGACCCGGATGCTGGAGCGCCGCGAGGTGATCCAGGCGACCCTCCTGCGTGCCACGATTCACCTGGTGTCCAAGGCCGACTACTGGCCGTTCGAGGTAGGCGTCAGATCGGCGCGCCGAGACCTCTACCTGCGGGTGGCCCGGGACCGGCCAGAGCCCGATGCGATCGACGACGCGGTAGCGCGGTTGCGCGCACTCCTGAGCGAACGCCCGGTGCGCCGGACCGAACTCGACGAGCTGTTCGGGCCACGAATCCGGCAAGCCATAGGCATGTTCCTCGACCTGGTCCGTGTGCCGCCGTCCGGCACCTGGGCGCGGCGCCGGGCCGACCTGTTCGGCGCCGCTGAGGATTGGGTCGGCCCGCCCGACGTGACCGAGGACGACGCGCAGGACCTATTGATCCGGCGGTACCTTGGCGCGTTCGGGCCGGCCCACCGCACCGAGATCGCGGACTGGGTGGGCCTGCCCGTCTCCGTGGTGGCGAAGGTGCTAGCCCGCCACGAGCTGCGCACGTTCCGGGACGAACGCGGCCGGGAACTGGTCGACGTGCCCGACGGCCCGCTGCCGGACCCGGAGACCCCGGCGCCGGTGCGGTTCCTGCCAACCTACGACGCCACGCTGCTCGTCCACGCACGGCGCACGCTGATCCTGCCCGAGGAACACCGCTCGAAGGTGTTCCATGTGCGCATGCCGCAGTCGATCGGCACGTTCCTCGTCGACGGTCAGGTGGCCGGCACCTGGGCGCTGAAGGCCAACCGTGTGGAATGGGACGAGTTCGCGCCGCTGCCGGCACGGATCCGCCGCCAGGTCAACGCGGAGGCCGATCGGCTCACGGCGTTTCACGGTTGACACGCCGCTGTTCGTCCCGCCCGCGTCGCGCCGACCCTGCACGCCCCGGGCCGGACCGATCCGCCGGGGCGTTCGGCGGTGCCACGGGCGCGTCCGTTGTCGCGCTCGGCGCGGTTGACGGCGCCATCGGCGTCGCTCGCGGCCGAGCCGCCGGCGGGCCTGCCGGCGGAAGGGCCGCCGGCGACGGTTCTGTCGGCGATGACGCAACCGCTGGCGACGCGACCGCTGGCGACGCGACCGCTGATGACACGACCTCGGGGGGCACGACCTCGGGGGACACAAAGGTTTGCGAGGCCACCGCTGGTGACTCAAACGCTGACGACACGGCCGGCTGTGACGCAGTCGATGTCGCCACGTCCGGCGCGGACGCTAGCGCCGCCGGTGAGCCCGATGGCCCGGCCGTCGAAACGCCATACCCACGATGTCGTCCCGGCGGCGGGTCCCCGCCTCGACTCCTGGGCGGCGCTCCATCAACCCGCGGCCGGCTGGGCCCGAGCTCGTACCGCCGCCCGTCCGGGCGCATGATCCAGATCCAGCCGCTGCGCGGCTCCCGGAACAGCCGCCAGCCCCGCTCGTGCATGCACATGTGGTGATACCGGCACAACAGCACGAGGTTGTCGACATCGGTCTCGCCGTGGTCCCGGATCCACTCGCGCAGGTGATGGCTGTCGCACCAGTTTGCCGGTATCCGGCAGCCCGGCCATCGGCAGTACGGGTCACGAGCCGCGAGCGCTCGCCGCAGCGGCGGCGGCGTGTTGCGGTATGCGCGGCCGAGCTTCAGGGGTACCCCGTTCTCCGGATGCAGCCACAGCTGCTGCAGCGTGGCATCGCAGCTGAGCCGCGCGGCTAGCGCATCGCTCACCGGCCCCCACCCGGCCATTACCGCGGGCCCGTCGCGTTCGCCACCGTCGGGGCCGTCCGCAACGCCGTCGCCGCTGACGGAGCCGGCGCCGTCCGGGCCGTCGTCGAGAGCTGTCTCCTCCGCATCGGTACCGTCGTGGTCGTGTACCCGCAGATAGCGGTAGACCGGCATCAGTAGTCCGATGCTGGGCCGTCCCCCGGCGACCTCAGGCGTCTGCCCCGAGCGCAGCACGGCGTTGAGCATGTCCGCGGTCGCATCGTGCCGCCGCTGCGCCGGGCTGCGATCGTCCCCCTGACCGGGCGGCTTCGTGAATGCGTCCAGGGCAGTGCCGAACAGCGCACCGGTCTCGGTGTCGAGGACGCCGCGCAGGCGCCACATGTCGCCGAGCCGCGTGAGCGTGACACCCCTCCGCCGGTACTGCTCCTCGGACGGCGTGTTCTTGTCCGCCAGGGCCAGGTCCCGTAGATGGCCGCACGCCTCCTGCAGGTGCTCCGGGTTGGCGTTCCGCGCGAGCTCGACCAGTGTGTGCTCGGCCTGCTCGATGACCTCGTCGCCGACCTCCTCGGCGGTCAGCCCGATCCGGTTGACGTGCTCGGCGCTGACCTCGCCGGCGTCGAACGCCTGCGCGAGCTCGGTGAGCAGCCGGGTGACCTCGGTGGCGCGCATCCGCCCGCTGGCGGCCGGTCCCGACAACCGGCCGAAACCGACCAGCCACTGCTTCGTCGTTCCGAAACCGTCGCGGTGGCTCAGCCGGCGATCGTCGAAGACCCCCACGAACCTGCCGATGACCGCATCGAGCCGATGCTGGCAGCTCAGCAGCGCCAGCAGTGAGTCCCGCACCGCCGCGTCGTCGAGCGTGTCAGGATCGAGCGCGGCGAGCGAAACGAGCGCCTCGGTGAGGGGCTCCACCACCCCCGTCGCATCCACCCCCCGACCGTAACCACCCCCACCCCCAACCCACGCATTCCCGATCTCCTATATCACTCTGAGCGATCCTCCATCTCCCACAAGTGATCGAGCGCGTGCCAGACGAACCGCCGCGCCGCGTACCGCGCCGTCCACCCGTTGCCGGTGAGCGGTTCGCCGTCTCGGGGTTGGCCCAGCGCGGCGATGACGTCCGCACGCAGTGCCTCGATCGCGGCGCGGTCGTCGATCGAGGGCTGCCGGTGCTTGACGCCGATCTTTCTGGCGTACGCGGCATCGGTCCCGACGACGTGGTCGATCATCTTGTCGCGGTCCCGGCCGCCGCCGCGCGGCCCCTTGCGCAGGGACTCGGGCGCGGTGGCGGCGTACGCGTCGAACGCCGCCCACGCGGCTCGCAGCAGCCTCGTGTGCCGGGCGGCGACGGCGGCGGTGACCGGCGTCCCGTCCGCGGCGGGTCGCCCGTCGGGCGCGCCGAACTCGGTGGTCGCCGTCCCGGGCACCCGCTCCACGACGTTCAGCCGGGGAACGGCGGGAAAGCTGAACCCGGCGGCGGTGGCGATCGGCGCGTACCGCGCGCCGTAGACGGCGAGCGCCTCGATCGCCTCCTCCTCGGTCTTGCCGAACCGTCCCCAGCCGGGCCAGTCGAGGCTTCCGGCGAAGACCTTCTTCTTGCCTGTCTCGAGGTAGATGTTGGCCATATTGTGACCTTAAGCCGCATTCCTCGGCGGTGCCGGGCTCCGTACCTACCATGGTTCATATGTCTGAGCTTGTGAGTTATCTTCGCGAGGCCCTGCTTGCCGGTGATGTCGAGACCACCCGGGACTCCAATCACGGCAACGCCGCCGCCTTCGCGGAAGGGCGCGAGGGCTACGTTTTTGGCCTCGTACCGCTCAAGACATGGACGCTTCCGCAGGTGCTCGCGGTCATGGCGGAGCGCGTCGGCATCGACCCGAATCCGGAGCGGTCGACGGGCACCGATGTCATCGACCCTCATAAGACCGTCCGCGCGCTCGAGCGCATGCGCGACCGCTTGCGCTTGGCCGCGCGGCGCCGCGAGCGGGTGGTCGTGGCGACCGGCCACCCGGCCGGCATTATCGAGGTACACCTGGCGATCGCCGCAGCGCTGCGCGCGGCCGGGTGCGAGCTGCTGCAGCCGGCGCCGGGCGCCGTGTTCGACGCCCCGGGCCACTACGCCGGGCGCGAGTTCCCCCTCGCGGTGCGGTACATCGGCGGCGTGGCGGTCGCAGCGGAGCGGGGCATGGCGTTGTGGCACACCCACTCGCCGGACGGCATGCGGGCCATGCTGGCCGAACTCGAGTGGCGTCGTGAGGCACCTCCGGGCCTGGTCGTCGCCGACCACGGCTTCGCCGGCGCGGCCGCGGCCGCCGGGCTCGACGTGGTGTCGTTCGCGGACAGCAACGATCCGGCCCTGTTCATCGGCGAGACTGAGGGCCGGGTATCCGTGACGGTGCCGATCGACGACAACGTCCAGCCGCAGCTGTACGGCCCCGTCAGCGAGTTCCTGCTGGAGGGGGTAGTGCCCGCCTCGTGACCCCCAGCGGGCCTTTCCCGGCAACGGCTACGGCATCGTGCGCTACGCCGCCGGCGTCTCGCACCCCCGGCAACGTCTCGCTGGCCGGTGGCGAAACGCAGGACATCACCACGGCAGCCAACGCGTACGTCGGCGAGACGGTACGCCGCAGCGGCGGCACCACCGGCGTACACAGCGGTACTGGCACGTAGCTCAAGACAGAGCGGGGCGGACGCCGGCACGGAGGATCAGCTCACCTGTGGGGATCGGCGCGGGCGCCGCCCGGTCCCGTTTTTTGTCGTACCCGGATGGCAGAGTTGAGGCATGCGCGTCGGGCTGCTCGGACCACTCACCGTCGAGGTCGACGGCCGGCCGGTCGAGGTCGGTGGGGCCAGGCTGCGCACACTGCTCGTCCGCCTCGTCCTTGAGCCCGGCCGGTTCGTTCCCCTCGACCAGCTCGTCGACGCACTGTGGCCCGACGGCACGCCCGGGGGCGGCTCCGGTGCCCGAGGCGGACAGGCGCCGGTCGATCCCGCCAACGCCGTACAGTCGCTGGTGTCGCGGCTGCGCAAGACGCTCGGTGGCCATCCGGCGCTGGAGTCGGGCCCGGGTGGATACCGGCTCAACATCGCGCCGGGCGACGTAGACGCCTGTCGTTTCGAGCGTCTCGCCGCCGAAGGGCGCCGCGCGCTGCGGGCCGACGACCCACGCAGCGCCACCCGGCTGCTGGGCGAGGCATTGGACCTGTGGCGCGGCCCGGCGCTGGCCGACACCGGCGAGCACGGAGCGGTCGTCGCCCGCTGGGACGAGCTGCGCCTGGCCGCGACCGAGGACCTCATCGAGGCGTCCGGCCTCGTCGCCGAGACCCGGGCCGGGGCCATCGCCGAGCTGCACGAACTCATCGTCGCCAACCCGCTGCGTGAGCGGCTGGTGGCGCTGCTGATCCGAGCCCTGCATGCCGACGGGCGGCAGGCGGAGGCGCTGGCCGCGTTCGAGGAGTGCCGGCTCCGCCTCGCCGACCAACTCGGCGCCGATCCCTCGCCCGAGCTGCGCGACGCGCACACCGCCGTCCTGCGGGCCGATGCCCGCCCGCCCCGCATCGGCAACCTGCGGGCGCCGCTGACCAGCTTCGTCGGGCGTGCCGACGACGTCGAACGGCTGGCCACGCAGGTCGCCGACAGCCGTCTCGTCACGCTTGTCGGCCCCGGCGGGGCCGGCAAGACCCGGCTCGCCACCACGGCCGCCGCGGTGGTGGGGCGCCAGCTGTCCGACGGGGCGTGGCTGGTCGAGCTCGCCCCGGTGGCCAAGGCCGCCGAGGTATCCGCGGTCGTGCTGCGCACGCTGACCGCCGGTGGCCTCGTCCAGCCGGAGAGCGCGATGCGTTCCCGCCGTGTCGACCTCCTGGATCAGCTCGCGGAGGCGTTGACGCTGCCTGGCGTACTGCTGGTGCTGGACAACTGCGAGCACGTCGTGGACGCGGCCGCGAAGCTCAGCGAGGAGCTGCTCGGCCGGTGCCCGAAGCTGCGGATCCTGGCGACCAGCCGGGAGCCGCTGGGCATCCTCGGCGAGACGCTGTTCCCCGTCGGCCCGCTACCCCTTCCCGACCCGCCCGCGCCCGGGCTGCCCCCGCCGCTGGCGTCCCTGCCCGGGCATGACCCGGCAACAACGGGCGACCCGGCAAGTGCGCTCGGCCCGGCGACGACGCGTAACAAGGCGACAACGTTTGACCCGGCGACAACGCATGACCCGGCGGCGGCGCGTGACAGGGCGATGACGGACGGGCCGGAGACGGCACGCGATCAGGCGATGACGGCGGCCCGGGCGAGCGCGTCTCCCGCGGTACAACTGCTGAGGGATCGGGCGGCGGCCGTGCGGCCCGGCTTCAGGGTGACCGACGACAACGTCGGGGCGGTGGTCGAGATCTGTCGCCGGCTCGACGGTCTGCCGCTGGGCATCGAACTCGCCGCGGCCCGGCTGCGTTCGTTCACACCCGAGCAGCTCGCCGCGCGCCTCGACGACCGGTTCCGGCTGCTCACCGGCGGCAGCCGGACGGCCTTGCCACGGCACCGCACCCTGCACGCGGTGGTGGCGTGGAGCTGGGACCTGCTCGGCCCGCAGGAGCGGGAGTTCGCCGAGTCGCTCGCGGTGTTCCCGGGCACGTTCGACGCGGACGCCGCGGCGGCGGTCAGCGGCGCCGCCGACCCCGAGGCGCTGCTCGACGTCCTCGTCGACCGGTCGCTGCTGCAGGTGGCCGGAGGCGGCCGGGTGCGGTATCGCATGCTCGAGACGATCCGCGAGTTCGCACTGGAGGAGCTCGGCCGCCGCGGGGGAGCGAACCCGGCCAGAGCCGCGCACGCCGCCTATTTCCTGGCCCTGATGGAGGAAGCGGAGCCGCACCTGCGCACCGGGGCGCAGCTGGAGTGGCTCGACCGGCTGCGCCCCGACCGGGACAACCTGCACGCCGCGGTGGCGCACGTCTGCGACGCCGGCGACGCACTGAGCGCGTTCCGGCTCGGCGCCGCCAGCGGCTGGCTCTGGACGTTCGAGGACAACCCCGCCGAGGCGGCGCTGTGGCTGAGGCGTGTCCTCGCCGTGGCGGACAGCGGGCCGGATCCGGTGCCGGCGGACCTGCGGCTCGTGGTTACGTCGATGTATGTCGTGAACAGCGGGTTCGCGGGCGACTTCCAGGTCGCTCCCGAGCTGCTGGACGAGCTCCTCTCGCTCGCCGCCGCCGTGCCGCCGGGCGGGCACCCGTTCGTGGAGCTCATCGAGCCGGTGGTGCTGCTGTTCCAGGACGACAGCGAGCGCGGCGGCGAGGTCATCCGGCGCCGTCTCGACGGCTCGGTCGACCCCTGGACGCGGGCGATGCTGCTGTCGATCCTCGGCCTCCTCCACGAGAACGATGGCGACATCGACGGTATGGTTCGCGAGCTCAACGCCGCCGTGGCGCAGTTCCGCCGGGTCGGGGAGCGCTGGGGTCTGGCGATGACACTCGCGTCCGTCGCCGACGCCTGCACCCGCCGGGGCGATTTCGCGGCCGCGATCACGCACCTGGAGGAGTCGATCGAGCTGCACTCGCAGCTCGGCGTGCACTCCAGCGGTGCGTATCTGCGGATCAGCATGGCGGCGCTGCGCCGGCACACCGACGGACCGCAGGTGGCGCGGGCGCTGCTGCGCGCGTTCGTCGAGGACGCCCGGCAGCCGGCCCGTGACGTCTCGCGCGCGATGCTGGAGCTCGGCCATCTCACCCGGGCCGAGGGCGACATCGACGAGGCCGACCGGCTCTACCTCGAGGCGTGGCGGCTGCAGCAGCAGTCGCTGTTGGTCGCCCCGCAGTACAAGGCGATCGTGCTGGCGGCGCGCGCCGAGGTCGATGTGGCTCGCGGCGAGCACGACCTGGCGCGGGCACGGCTGGCCGAAGCGCTCGACCTGGCGCTGGCGGCCCGGGACATGCCGGTCGTGGGCCGGCTCGCGGTCACCTTCGCCGGTCTCGTCCGGGCGCTCGGCGACCACGTGCGGGCCGCGGAGCTGCTCGGTGCGGCCGAGCGGCTGGCCGGCACCCGCGACGCGGCAAACGCCGACTGGACCGACCGCCTGGCCCAGCTGCGGGCCGACCTTGGCGCCGCCGCCTTCGACACGGCCCTGGCCCGCGGCATGAGCATGCCGCGGGCCGAGGCTCTGGAGCTGATCATACCCAGACCATCACGCCGGCCGATGGCCGGCCCTGTCGTCAGGCCTTGCGGCGATAGGCGCGCACCGCGAGCGGCGCGAACACCAGCAGGACCACCACGGACCAGATGAGCGTCTTCAGCACCGGCTCGAACACCGGCGCGTTGCCGACCATCAGCCCCCGCGCTGCCCCCATCGCGTCGGCGACCGGGTTGATCTTCACCCACGCCTGCAGCCACCCGGGCAGCGTGTCCGTCGGCACGAGCACGTTGGTGCCGAACGTCAGCGGGAACATGATCACGAAGCCGAGGCCCTGCACCGCGCCCGGCTCCCGGACGATCATGCCGAGCAGCACGAACATCCAGCTGAAGCAGAACGCCATGAACATGACCAGCAGGCAGGCGGCGACCGCCTCCGGCACCGAGGTGCCGATCCGGAAGCCCAGCAGGTACCCGAAGCCGACCATCACCACGATCGACACCACGAACCGGATCATGTCGCCGAGCACCCCGCCGATCAGCGGCGCGGACCGTCCGATGGGCAGGCTGCGGAACCGATCGAAGACCCCCGTCTTGATGTCGGTGTTGAGGCTCACGCCGGTCGGCGCCGACGCGAACAGCACGTTCTGCACCATCAGCGCCGGCAGCAGGAACTGCAGGTAGTCGTGGCGTGACCCGGCGATGGCCCCGCCGAGGAGGTACACGAACATCACGATGAAGATGATCGGCTGCAGCGTGACGTCGAGCAGTTGCTCCGGCGTGCGCATCGTCTTGATGAGGCTGCGCCGTGCCATGACGAGGCTGTGCCGCACCAGCCCGAACGGGCGCGCCGGGACGGCCGCGATGAACTGCGTGCCGTCGGCCGAGGCCTCGCGTGTGGTCGTGGTCGTCATGCCGCCACCTCCTGCCGTTCGCGGGTCAGCGTGAAGAACACCTCGTCGAGGCTGGGCAGGTGCAGCGACAGCTCGATGACGCTGATGCCCGCCTCGTCGAGCAGGCGTACGACGGCCGTCATCGCGCTGTCGCTCGCGACCGGAACCGACATCACCCCGCGCCCGTGCGACTCCGGCTCATTGCCGGACACCTTCGCCAGGATCGTCGCGACCGCGTCCAGGTGCGCCGGATCGGCCGGCCGCACGCTGATCGTCTGACCGCCGACGATGTGCTTGAGCTGCGCCGGCGTGCCGTGCGCGATGACCTTGCCGTGGTTGATCACCGAGATGTTGTCGGCGAGCGCGTCGGCCTCCTCGAGGTACTGCGTGGTCAGCAGCACCGTCGTGCCCTCCTGCACCTGGGCGCGCACCATGTTCCACACGTCCTCGCGCTTGGCCGGGTCCAGGCCCGTCGTGGGCTCGTCGAGGTAGACCACGGCAGGCCGGCCGACGAGGCTCGCGGCCAGGTCGAGGCGGCGGCGCATGCCGCCGGAGTACGTCTTCGCCGGCCGGTTCGCCGCCTCGCTCAGGTCGAACTCGGCGAGCAGCTGCGCGGCCCGCGCCTTCGCCTCCTTCGCTCGCAGGTCGAGCAGCTGGCCGATGAGGACGAGGTTCTCGGTGCCGGTCAGGTCCTCGTCGACCGACGCGAACTGCCCGGTCAGCCCGCTGATGCGGCGCACCGCCGCCGGCTGGCGCAGGACGTCGTACCCCCCGACGACCGCCCGCCCCTCGTCGGGGCGCAGCAGCGTGGCCAGGATGCGTACCGCGGTCGTCTTGCCGGCGCCGTTCGGGCCGAGGACGCCGAGTACCGTCCCCGGCTCGGCGGCCAGGTCCACCCCGGCCAGCGCGGTGGTCTTGCCGAAGCGCTTGACCAGGCCGGTCGCCTGGAAAGCGAAGCTCATGGCGTGTCCCCCTGTGAATGTCCTTCCTACGTAGTGCAGCATGCCCGGCGCCGCTGTCAAACCACGCACATCGCCCTGTCATTCGCTGACCGGCCGCTGTCCCACCCGACGACCGCCCGCTTCCCGTATCGTGGACGCAAGTTGACGATGTCGCGAGCGGCTCGGCAACATCGACTCCATGGGGCGTGAAGGCGCGCTGCTGACCCAATGTCTGGTGGTCGACCTGGTTCGACACGCCAGCGCGCGCTGTACCCGCTAGAGCTCCCGCTCGCGGCGCCGTTCCGTTTCACCCGATTTCTGTGGCCGTGGCTTCGCCCACGGAGCCGCATTCTCTGCTTTAATTCCTATCTAGTACGTGCGAATAATGGAGAACATGCCCATGTCTGTCGTCACCACCGTCACCCGCGCGACGGACCTGTTGTCGCTCGCCCGCGCTTACGCCGCAGCCCCCGACGACTGGCCGTTCGCGCCCCGCTTCGATCCCGCGCGGCGCTGGTACGGCCGCCTCGCCCTCGCCGACGACCACGAGGTCTGGCTGCTCACCTGGCTGCCTGGGCAGGCCACCGACCTGCACGACCACGGCGGCTCCGCCGGCGCGTTCACCGTCTTCTCCGGCGCGGTCGTCGAGCAGACCGTGCACGGCGGTGAGCTGGCGAACACGGTCCACGCCACGGGCGAGGGCCGCCGCTTCGGCGCCCACCACGTCCACCGCATCGTCAACAACGGCACCCGCCCGGCTGTTACCGTGCACGTGTACGGTCCGGCGCTGACCGCGATGACGAGGTACCGGCTGCACGACGGCCGGCTCAGCGTCGAGTCGGTGACGAGGGCGGGGGCGGACTGGTGACAGTACCCACCACCGAGCCGGCCGCCGAGCGGGCGACCCGTCGCGACCCGGGCCGGGGCATCGACGCCATCCTGGCGGAGGCACGTGCCCGGCTCCACCGCCTCGACGCGGACCAGGCCCGCCTCGCCGCCGCGGAGGGAGCCGTGCTCGTCGACATCCGCCCCGCCGCGCAGCGTTCCGCCGAGGGGGAGATCCCGGGCGCGCTCGTCGTCGAGCGCAACGTCCTGGAGTGGCGCTTCGACCCGCGCAGCGACGCGCGGCTGGACATCGCCGACCGGTACGACCTGCCGGTCGTGGTCTTCTGCTCCGAGGGCTACACCTCGTCGCTGGCGGCGGCCTCGCTGCAGGATCTCGGCCTGTACCGGGCGACCGACCTGGCCGGCGGCTTCCATGCGTGGAAGGCGGCCGGGCACCCGGTCACCGCGGGAGTGACTAAGCGGGAGTGACTAACCTGAGAGGGTGAAGCTCAAGCTCGACCTCCACGACATCTTCAACCGCAGCGGCGACATCGACCGCGCCCTGCGCGGGATCATCGACGAAGCGGTGGCCAAGCGGGCCACCCTCGTCGAGATCATTCCCGGCAAGGGGTCGGGCGCCCTGAAGAAGCGGGTGCTGCGCTTCCTCGATCAGCGCGAGATCAAGGCGCTGTATCACCGCATCGAGAAGGACTCCGACAACTTCGGCCGCCTGTTCGTGCACTTCCGCTGGAACGAGTCCTCGGGCCGCCGTCGCTGATTTCGCAGTTGTACCTCATGTGCCCCGCCCGGCGCCGCGCGCGCCCCGAGGGCGGGATTTTCCTGCGGCCTCGATCGGCATAGAGCGCGCCGGCCCGGGGCCTAGGTCCGGGTCTGGGTCCCGTTAGCACGGCATCGGCCGGCGGTCAGAACGCGTCGGCGGCGTCGGCGAGGTGGCAGACCGCTACCAGCCGCAGCACGGTCCAGTCGGCGTCCGACCAGTCCACGCTCTCCGGCGTCGGCAGCGGACGGCCGTGGCGCTCGTGCGCGGCGATGACCGACCGGGCGTACGAGGCCAGGGAGATCGGGTCGATCGCCTTCCCGGCCGCGATCAGGCTCTCCCGGACCGCTGCGGCGTGCTGGTCGACCCGCGCGAGCAGGAACGGCTGTGCCAGGGCCTCGACCAGCCCGTCCACGCCGATCATGGCCATGACCTGGTCGAGGTGGAACCGGGCGTCGAGCTCGGCGGTCGCCAGGTACCCGGCGTCGAAGGCCACCGGGACGGCGGGGGTGAGTTCGTTGTTCATGGACGATGACGCTAGGCAGTCCGAGGCCCGATTTGGTCGTCAACAACCGACCGGCACCCGTTCATGAACCGGAGCACTCCGTTCGGACAACGTCACGCTCCGAAATCGGTCCGCCCCGCCGGCCGGGAAATGTCGGGGGTGGCGTGCAGAATGTCCTCACCGCGCGCCGGGCCACCCCGCCGGCACCCCGCTCAGGAGGACCGAAGACCGTGTCCGACCACACCCCCGACAGCGACTCGGGCAAATCCCCAGCCCCCGAACCGTCCGCCGGCTCGCCCATCGGTTCCGGCCACGGCCAGGGCGGCGAGCGCACCGCCGCGTTCCCGAGATCGTCGACCGGTCCTGAGGAACATCCCGGCGGCGGGGCTGCTGCCGACCGTGGCTTCGCAACCCCGCCACGGCGTCCGCTCGTGGCCGCCGCGGCTCTTGTCGTCCTGGCGCTGATGGCCGCGCTCGGCATCGCCGACGTGCAGCCGCCCTCGCCTCGTCCCGCCTCGGCCCCTGCCGGCGAGTTCTCCGCCGGCCGCGCCTTCGAGCATGTGCGGCACATCGGGCAGGAGGTGCACGTCACGGGCAGCCCGGCGGCCGACCGGGTGCGGCACTATCTCATCGACGCCCTCACCGGCTACGGGCTGCACCCCGAGGTCCAGGACACGGTCGGGGTCAACGCCGGCAAGTTCGGCGAGGGCGCCATGGCGCACGTGCGCAACGTCGTCGCGGTGCTGCCCGGCACCTCGTCCACCGGCCAGGTCGTCCTCATGGCGCACTACGACTCCGTCCAGGTCAGCTACGGCGCCAACGACGACGGCGCGGGCACCAGCACCCTGCTCGAGGTCGCCCGCGCCCTCACCGCAGGTGGCGGCGCGCGCCCGCGCAACGACATCGTCTTCCTGTTCACCGACGCCGAGGAGGCGTGCCTCTGCGGCGCCGAGGCGTTCGTCAGCCGGCACCCGCTCGGCCAGAAGCAGTCGGTGGTACTCAACTTCGAGGCCCGCGGCAGCAGCGGCCCCGCGGTGATGTTCCAGACCTCGGACGGCAACGCCGACCTCATCGACGTCTACGCCCGCACGCCGCACCCGGTCGGCACCAGCCTCGCCGTCGAGGTCTACCGGCTGCTGTCCAACGACACCGACTTCACGCCGTTCCTCGCGCAGAGCCGCTTCACCGGTCTCAACACCGCGTACATCGACGGATCCTCGGTCTACCACAGCCCGTTCGACCGGCCCTCGACGATGGACAAGGCGAGCCTGCAGCACCACGGCGACAACGCCCTCGCGCTTGCCCGCGAGTTCGGCCGGGCCGACCTGCCGCCGCTGATGAAACCCGCCTCCGGCGACGCGGTGTACTTTCCGTTCGCCGGTCTGCTGGTCCGGTACCCGGCGGCGCTGACCTGGCCGATCGCCGTCCTCGCCCTGCTCGCCGTCGCCGCGCTGGTGTTCCTCGCCCGGCGTCGCGGCCTGACCTCCGTCCCGCGTACGCTCGCCGGGCTGGGCCTGGCCCTGGTCCCGCTGATCGCGGTCGCGGTCGCCGCCCAGGTGCTGTGGGCGCTGCTCGTCACGATCCGCCCCGGCTACGGCGAACTGCTCGACCCGGCCCGCCCGACCTGGTTCCGCTTCGGCGTCGTCGCGCTGACAGCGGCGATCCTGCTGTGCTGGTACGCGCTGAGCCGCCGCCGGTTGGGTCCCGTGCCGCTGGCGACCGGCGGCCTGGCCCTGCTGGCGCTGCTCGGCGCGCTCTTCGCAGCGGCCATCCCCGGCGGCTCGTATCTGGTCGCCATCCCCGCCCTGGTCGGTGCCCTGGCCGGCATCGGCGCCCTCTACGCGCGTCCCGCCCTGGCCAAGGTCGCCGTCCTCACCGCCGGCGCCGCCGTGGCCACGCTCATCCTGGCGCCGACCGTGGCCCTGTTCTTCCCGGCGCTGGGCCTGGCCACCGGCGCCGCCGCGGCGGTGTTCGCGATGCTGCTGGGCCTGGCGGCGCTGCCGGTGCCGGAGCTGTTGTTCCGCCCGCCGCTCGCGGCGCGTCACCGCCGCCTCGGCGCCGCACCCGCGGCCGCGGCCCTGGCGGTGTCGCTGATCTGCACCACGACCGGCATGGTCGTCGACGACTGGGACACCGGCCACCCCGAGCCGACCCACCTCATGTACGCGCTGGACCGCGACACCGGCACCGCCGAGTGGGTCAGCCTGGAGCGGTCCCCGGGCGGCTGGACGTCGGGCTACGTGCGCAACCGGCAGGAGCTCAACCGGCTGTTCCCGGTCCTGCCCGAGGGCATGCTCTCAGTCGGCCCCGCCCGGCCCGCCGATCTGCCCGCCCCCGAGGCGACGATCCTGTCCGACGACACGTCGGGCGACCAGCGCACCCTGCACCTGCGCATCACCTCGAAGCGCCAGGTCCGCTTCCTGTCCTTCTACGGCGAGGTCGGCGACCACCGCGTCGTCTCGGCCACCGTCGAGGGCCGGGAAGCCACCACATATGTCACCGAGCAGAACCGCTTCGGCGTCGTCTTCCACGGCCCGTCGTCCGGGGGCTTGGAGGTCACCCTGGTCCTGAATGGCGCCGGCCCGTTCAAGCTCCGGCTGGTCGACGGCAGCGATGGCCTGGATGGCCTGCCCGGCTTCACCCCGCGGCCGCCCACGGTGGGTGTCTTCGGCAGCCACTCCAGCGAGCTCCTGGCCGTGGCCGCCACCCAGACCCTCTAGCCACGGAGCCGCCGAACTCCTGAGCCGACCGAGCCAGTATTCGTCCGCACCCACCCGACGGCAGAACGGGGCCTTCCGTTCCGAACTGGGAAGGTCCCGACGCCAAGGCCCGGAACCTGAAGGCGCCGAACCTGAAGGCCCGAACCTGAAGACGCCGCGCGGCGCCGGCAAGAGCGGATGCTCCGGACCAGAAGATCCATAACGGAAGACGCGGAACGAACGGCGCGAGAGGAGGCAAGCGGGAACGCGGGAAGCGAAGTTATCCACAGGAAGAAATTTTGGTGGCGGTACGTCGTGTGCCGTTCTTATCGTCGAAGGCATGACGGTCGATGTGGCGATGCCGTCGGCGTTCACCGTCGACGACCTGTGGCGGGTGCCGACCGCTGTGGCGCGCCGGGCCGGCCGGGCGGCGCTGGACGCCCAGCGCGCACTGACCGCGATCCTTGAACGCGTGGAGGTCCCTGTCCTGCTCCGCGACGACGGCCGCCTCACGTTCTTCCCGCACGACCCGACGGACGTGGCAGCGATCCGCGCCGCCCAGTCCGCGGCCCGAACGGTCCACGCCCACCTGCTCGGCGTCCTGCGCACCCCACGCGCCCCTGACCGACCCACCCGCTCCGGCCCGATCCCAACTCCTTGAGGACCTCGGCGGCGTGATGCCCTGACCGACCGTCTCCGTGCGCAGCCTGACTTCGTCCCTCCTCGGCCCCGCACCCGGGGGTGCGCGCGAGGGGATACCCCGGCGTGGTGTCGCTCGACGACGGCGCCCCCACTCGCGAGGTGTAGGTCCCGGTCAGCGACTGACGCCTGAGTGGTGCGGCCGGCTGGTGGCTTGTGCCGTCAGCCTGCGGCCACATCTGCTCCTGCGGCCACGTCTGCTGCCGCGGCTGCTTCTGCTCCAGCGGCGGTCTCTGTCCCGGCGGCGACACCCGGACCCGGTAGCGACCTCCGCCCCGGGCGCGGCTTCCGGCGTATTCGAAACATCCCGCTTGTCGGCAACGGGCTCCTCGTCACGCGCGTCCGCGGCCACCGACGATGGCTGTTGCGCATGCGGAGGGTCATCGGTCGGCGCCGCGCCTTTCGCACCGTGTCATGGGCTGACGCCAAAACGGCGAATTTGCGCCTTTATAGACATTCGAGGTTGCCGGAATTCTAGGTTCTGATCGCAGCCGGCGACGTTGCTGGGGCAGGCGGCATCATGGTGCCCGTGTACGAGTTGGACGTCGTCTCGCCGAGCAGCCTTGGCCGGTTCGTCTATCGCTGGTACGGCCCACCCGATCGCCCGCCGATGCCCCTCGACGACCCCGGCGTGCCCGCGCCGCTGCTCGAGTGGCACCGTCTGGCCGCGCGCTACACGTACCCGCTCAGCCGCGACCACGCCATGCTCCCGCTTACGGGTCGCGACGTGAATGAGCATGATGTGACCGAGTGTGACGTGACCGAGCGCGACAGGAACGGAACCGTCCGTTTCTGGCAGGGTGCCGACGACTGGTATTCGTACGATTGTGGTGCATTCCGCGCCGGTATCGCCGATCCCGAGGTCATCGAGAACGACGAGCTGCCGACCGGTCTCACGCTGTCGCGCTTCCTGGTGTATGCCGCCGTGTACGAGGCCACGTACGCCCCGCTGCACGGGCTCGTCTACATGAACCCCGAGCCTGAGGAGCTGCGTGCCGTCAAGGTCCGGCTCCGCGAGCTCGAGGACAGCCTCTGGCGGTGGCCCGATCCGCAGGTGGTCTACTACGGCGACGACGACCTGCTCGGCCACCTCGGCCCGGACCGCATCGTGCTCGCCGGCCGCCACCGCGACGCCCTCGGCCGCTTCGACGGCCTCGCCCTGCCCTGGGACTGGGACACCCGCACGCTCTGACGAAGCGCCGAGGCTCCGCGAACCCATCAAAGCCGAGCCTCCGTGTACCCATCAACAAGGAGCGGCGAACGAGCCGGCTCAGGACGCGTGCACCAGCAGCGCGCAGACGTCCTCGTCGTCGGGCACGTTCAGGCTCGTCACGAGGTGCGCCACCACGGCGTCGAAGTCGGTCAGGTCGATCGTCTCGCCGGCCCGCCGGACCATGTCGAGGCCGCCGCCGCGGCGACGGTCGGCGCGCGGCCGGCCGCCCGCGTGCTGGCCGTCGGCGTAGAACAGCACCCGGTCGCCCGGCTCCAGGGTCACCACCGTGTCGGTGTACCGCATCTCCGCGACCTCGCCGAGCGGCAGCCCCAGCGGCCCGGACAGCACCGTGCCCCGCCCGCCGGGGTCGTAGCGGACCGGCGCGACCTGCCCGGCGGCGGCCCATCGCAGCTCGCGGGTGGCGGGGGAGTACCGCGCCACGACGAGACAGGCGGTGTGCTCGGCCTCCATCGCGCACAGCATGCCGTTGACCGCGGTCAGGATGTCGCCCGGCGCCATGTCCAGCGTGGCGTAGGCGCGCACCGCGTACCGCAGCCGCGCCGCCGTCGCCATCGACGACAGGCCGCGCTCGTCGACGTCGCCGAGGACCAGGATCGTGCCGCCGCCGGGGACGGGTGCGGCGTCGTACCAGTCGCCGTCTACGGTGCCGATGCGCTCGGTGGAGCGGCACCGCCCGCGGATCCGCACGCCCTCCAGGCGCCCGAGCTCGGGGCCGGTGGGCAGCAGCGCCCGCTGCAGGGCCTCGGCCGCACGCCGCTCGTCAGCGAGGCGGTGCCGCTGCGCGGCGAGGGCCTCCTCGGCGCGCCGCAGCCGGGCCTCGGTCGCACGCTCCTCGGTGACGTCCTGCACGGTACCGCGGACCGCCGTGACGTTGCCGGTGTCGTCGAAGATCGGTTCGGCGCAGAGCCGCAGACGCCGGCCGTTGACCGGGCCGGCGCCGCGCACCTCGGCCAGCAGCTGCCTGCCGTCCTTGATCGTGCGGCGTACCGCGTCCTGCGCGGCGAGCAGATCGTCGGGGTGCACGGCGGCGGTAATCTCCTCGACCGGCACCCGGGCCGCGTCGCGCCCGCCCTGGCCGCGGGTGACCTGGCCACGGGTGACCTGGCCGCGGTGGAAGAGCCGGACGAGCTCGGGGGAGCATTGCGGCTCGGGGTCGCGCAGCTCCCAGCGGAACGAGCCGATCCCGGCGATCCGCTCGGCCTGCAGCAGCTGGTCGTACAGCAGGTCGGCCTCGGTAGCGACCCGCCACACCGCGAACACCCGGTCCCACAGCCGCACCGCGTGCACCGACAGCGTCTGCGGGCCGGGCACCCCGTCGGTGCGCGGGTCGGCGCGCAGCCCGTCGAGCCGGCGCGGCTGGCCGTCCTGCAGCACCCGGGCGAACTCCGGCAGCAGCGTCGAGCTGCCCAGCGCCGGGTACGCGGCCAGCAGTGTCGCCTCGTCCGGGTCCACCCGTGCGCCGGAGAAGATCTGCCGGGCCGGGCTGTTGGCGTACTCCACCCGGAAGTCGACCAGCTGACCGTCCTCCTGCACCGGGGCGAACAACACACCCGGGTTGTGCAGCGCGTCCATGACGGTCGGCAGCCACACCTGCGCCGGCGCCGCCTGCCCGATCTCCTCGCCGGCCACGTCGAACCAGGCGCTGGCGATGTCGTCGCCGATGAGCGCGTCGACCTGCCGGGCCACCGGCTCCAGCAGGGCGGCCACGTATCGGCGTAGCTCCTCGCCGTCCGGCAGCCCGTCCGTCCAGGTCAGCAGGATGCCGCCGATGACCCGCTCGCCGCAGATCAGCGGCGAGGCGAGCAGCGCCTCCCCGCTGAACGGCGGCTGGCCAAGCACGGGGAAGCGGGCGGGGAGGCGCCGCGCCGGCTCGGACGGCGAGCGCAGCCAGAGCGTCTCGACGTCCTGCACGGCCACGACCAGCGGCACCCCGGGGTCAGGCGGGATGCGCGACCATCGGCTGCGCACCTCGCCCGGCACCCCGCACGCGCCGACCCCGCGCTGCGCGCCGTCCGGGTCGAGCAGGGTCAGCATCACCGAGCTCGGCGCGGGCCAGTTGGTCGGCGCGGTGCAGAGCACGTCGCAGATCTCGTCGTAGCTGCGGGCCGCCGCGATCCGGGCGCTCAGCAGCTGGTGCTGCGACTGTAGCGCCTCCACCTCGGGCGTGCGGCTGGCCCGTCTGCGGGCATTTTGCGGTATTGTATCCGGCTTTTCCGGCTTTTTGCCCTCCGCCCGGCGGTGCGCCACGTGCTGGCGCAGCTCGTCGTCGATGAGGTTCACCACGCCCGGCGCGTTGGGGTCCGGCGAGGTGGTCCCGACGATCGCCGCGGCGACCTCGATGAGCTTGATGTTCGTGCGCTGGGACAGCCGTACGAGCTGGTCGAAGCCCTGGTCCGGGGTGATCCCGAGCCGCTCCACGAGCACGCCCTTGGCCTGCTCGATCACGGCGCGGTTCCGCATGGCGGTGCGTACCCCGGTCAGCTCGGCCCGCAGCTTCGCGACCAGCGCGGCGAGCGCCTCGGCCGGCTCGGCGCTGCCGCCCTCAGCGGGGGCCCTGTCGACCATGCCTCCTGCCTCTCCGGTCCGTGCGCGCCGCCCATCGGCTCGCCCGTTGATGTTTACCACCAACCGGCCCGGGTAGGGGCGAACCGGTCAGTGCAGTCGGCTCGGTGGAGGTCGGTGTTGTGAGGATCGCCCTGGTCTCCGCCCAGGCCAGCCCGCTCGCGTTGGGCGGGCCGGGCGCGGAAGGGCGGCACACACACGTAGCGGCCCTCTCCCAGGCGCTCGGGCGCCTCGGGCACGAGGTGGCCGTGTATGTGCGGCGCGAGGATCCCACGGTCGCCGACGTGGTCGAGTTCGTGCCCGGCGTCACCGTCCATCATGTGCCCGCCGGCCCCGGCCGCCCGTTGCCGCCCGACGACCAGCTGTCCCTCATGGGGGACTTCGGCCGCGCGTTAGCCGCCCGCTGGGCTGAGCGCACCCCGGGCCCCGACGTCGTGCACGCCCACTACTGGCTCTCCGGCCTCGCCGCGCTCACCGCCACCGCCGAGGACCGCCGGCCGGTCGTCGTCACCTATCACGGCCTCGCCGCCGCCGAGCGCCGCCACCTGCCCGCCGGCCGCAAGGCCAGCCCCGGGCCGCGGGCTGGGCTCGAGCGTACCCTCGGCTCGCTCGCCGACCGGGTCGTAGCGCAGAGCGAGGACGAGGTCACCGAGCTGGGCCGGATGGGCGTGCGCCGATCCGGCACCGTCGTCGTGCCGTCCGGCGTCGACGTGGAGAGGTTCATGCCCGGCGGCCCGGCCGCCGAGCACCGCCGCGCCGGCCTGCGCCGCATCCTCAGCGTCGGCCCGCTCGTGGAACGCAAGGGCTTCGCCGACCTCATCGAGGCGCTGCGCCGCGTCCCGGGCGCCGAGCTCGTCGTCGTGGGCGGCCCCGACCCCGCCGGCATCGACCGCGACCCGGAGGCCCGCCTACTGCTGCAGCTCGCCGAACGGCGGGGCGTCGCCGACCGCCTGCGCTTCGTCGGCGCGGTCGGCCAGGACGAGATGGCCGCCTGGTACCGCTCCGCCGACGTGCTGGCCTGCGCGCCATGGTACGAGCCGTTCGGCCTTACGTCCCTGGAGGCAATGGCCTGCGGCGTGCCGGTCGTGGCGTACGAGGTCGGCGGGATCGCGGAGAGCGTCATCGACAACGTCACCGGCGTGCTCGTGCCGCCCCGCGACACCGCCGCCCTGGCCGCTGCCCTGCGCAACCTGCTCGGCGACGAGGTGCGCCGCATGAGCTTCGCCAGCGCCGCCATCGACCGGGTCCGCTCCCGCTACACGTGGGAGCGCACGGCCGCGGAGCTGGAGCGCGTCTACCGCGCGGTGACCGGAGGCGACCCGGAACCGGGCGCCGCTGCCGAGGCCGACGAGGAGGACGAGGCACTCTCCGAGGTTTCCTGACCCCGGATGTCGTACCGCGGGAGGGTGCCCCGTTCGTGCGCGCACGCTTGCCCGTGGCGTGTGCCTCGCGGTACGTTGGTCAGACCGCATCGTCCGAACGGCCGATGGTCGATCCGCCGGTCATCCGACTGATGGATGCTGACGGATGGATGCGGATGATCCGGGTCATCCCCGGACCAGCCCGGCGGGTCGTCAAACAGCCGCGACCCCGCCGCCAGGCCGTGCCGGGCGCCCGAGATCAGGGCGCCGACCGGCCGACTCTCAAGCCCGGGACACCGCGTGCCGCAGTCCCCGGCAGGCAGGGGGATCCCCTCATGACCGTCACCGCCCGTTCCCGAAGCACCGCACCCGCCCCGTCCGTGTCCGGCCCATCTGTATCGGGCCGGGCGGGCGGCAAGGAGACCGAGGCCGCCGCGCAGGCGCTGGTCACGCTGCTGGCCGACCTCCCGGCGGATAGCCCCGACCGTCCGCGGATCCGGGCCCGGCTCATCGAGCTGTACCTCCCGCTGGCCGAGTATCTGGCCCGCCGCTTCCGCAACCGCGGCGAGCCCCTTGACGATCTCACCCAGGTGGCCGGCGTCGGCCTGATCAAGGCCGCCGACGGCTACGACCCGGCGCGCGGCGCCGTGTTCACCAGCTACGCCATCCCGATGATCGTCGGTGAGCTGAAGCGCCACTTCCGGGACAAGGGCTGGGACGTGCGCGTACCCCGCCGCCTGCAGGAGCTCCGCCTGGCTATCGCCAAGGTCTCCGGCGACCTGGCCCAGAAGCTCGGCCGCTCCCCGACCGTCGCCGACCTGGCCGCCTGCCTGGGCGTGGGCGAGGAGGAGATCATCGAGGGCCTCGAGTCCGGTCACGCGTACCGCGCGCTGTCCATCAACGCCCCCGCCGGCGGCGAGGAGTCGGGCGCTGAGCTGGCGGACCTGCTGGGCGGCGCCGACCGGGCCCTGGAAGCCGTGGACGACCGCGAGTCGCTGCGCCCGCTGATCGCCCGCCTGCCGCTGCGCGAACAGCGCATCATCGCCATGCGTTTCTTCGGCAACCTGACCCAGACCCAGATCGCCGAGCGCCTGGGCATCTCCCAGATGCACGTGTCCCGCCTGCTGGCGCACGCCCTGACCTTCCTCCGGGGCGAGCTGGTCGAATCCCCCTGACCCGCATGTCCTGGAGAACGACGTCAGGCCGGCATCAGCACCGACGAGAGCTGGTACACGTTGTACGCCTGCTTGATGACCGGGTGCGCCACGTTGCGCACCGGCACCCCGCCCGGCGTCGCGCCCCGCTCCGAGCCGGCGTGCGCGTGCCCGTGCACCGCCAGGCCCACCTCCGGGGCGGCGTCGATGGCCTGCGCGAGGTGGTACGAGCCCAGAAACGGGTAGATCTCCAGCGGCTCGCCCAGCAGGGTCTCGGGGACCGGCGAGTAGTGCGTCAGCGAGATCCGCACGTCGCAGTCCAGCGCCGCCAGCGACTCGCCGAACCGGGCGGCCAGCTCGCGGCCGTGGCGGGTGAACTCCTTCATCTCCGGCTCGCCGAACTCGCTCGCGCACGCGCCCGCGAAGCCGCCGCCGAAGCCCTTCGTGCCCGCCACGCCGACGCGGACGCCGGCGCAGTTCACGACGGTGCCGGTGCATTCCAGGACGGTGATGCCGGCGTCGCGCAGTACCGCCGCCACCCCCTCCTGCTGATCACTGTGGTAGTCGTGATTGCCGAGGATCGCGACCACCGGCACCGGCAGGCCGCCGAACTCCCGCGCTACGCAGCGGGCCTCCTCCTCGGTACCGTGACGGGTCAGGTCGCCGGCGAGCAGCAGCAGGTCGGCCTTGAGACCGAGGTGGTCCAGCGCCGGGCGGTACCGGCCGACGACGTCGGCGTCCAGGTGCACGTCTCCGACCGCCGCCACTCGCACGCAGCCTTCCTCGGCCGTCACAGCTCCTCCACCTCTTCCGGCTCGTGCACGCGCGTGATGCCGATGTTGCACTGCACCGGAAGGTCCGGGAACGCCTCGGCGACCGCCTGGCAGATCAGCGCGCGCCGCTCGGTGCTCTCCACCTCGCCGACGAGGGCGATCCCCGACCCGGTGCGCACGAACCTGATGCCCTGTTCCGCGATGCGTCCGTCCTCGGCGAGCAGGTTCTGCAGCTCGCCCTCGATGTACTGGTCGGTGGTCATGGCGTTCTCCCTCCCGGCTAAACGGCGGCCGACAGCGCGCTGGCCTCGGCCAGCGACATGACGCCGAGGCGGTCGATCAAGAACAGGAAAGCATGGGCATACGGCGAGTGGGCCGTTTCGCGGTACACCCGCGGCCAGTCGATCTGCTCCCGCAGCGAGCGGGCCACCGGCAGCCCCCGGGCGAAGTCGCAGTAGTGCGCCGACCAGGTGAGCACCTTGTGGATCATCAGCTCGGTCGCCGAGAGCACCGGCATGTGGCAGGCGTTGACCGCGATGATGTCGGTGGCCTGCAGCGTCGCGTCGGTCACCGGCCGCTGTACCGGGCAGAATATGAAGTCGATGAGCAGGTCCCCGTGCTCGGTGGCGTCCCAGGCTTTGACCAGCCAGCCCTCTGTCGGCACCTCGCAGCGGAAGCCGACCTCGGACAGCGAGGTGAGCACGCGCTGGGCGTCCGTTTCCTTGATGAGGAAGTCGATGTCGTGGTCGACGGACTCGCCGCCGCGCGCGTACACCGCGAAGCTGCCCGCCAGGCAGAACGGGATCCCCGCGTCCTTGAGGTGGAACGCGGCCTTCTTGAGGGTGGCGATCAGCGGCTGCCTGTCCTCGGAAACTGCCATGAATAGCGGTTTACCCGCCGAATCATTCCGTTACACGCGCCGATCCGAACAGGGCGCCGGGCCCGGGCGGCCTGCTGACCCGCCGCGGATGAATCCCGCTCGATGTGGGCGGGTCGCCCTTCCACAGGGTTGGCACATGTGTTCGAATACCCCTCATGGAGCGCAGAAAGCACTGGTGGAACGGCACCTGGGGCCGGCTGGCCCGCCGCGACGTGTATCTCTTCGAGGACGCCGGGCTCTGGTGGGTCGAGTCGCGGGAGGGCGGCGCCGACGGTCGCGGCCGGCGCTACGAGTTCACCGACGAGGACCGCGCCATGGACTGCGTATCCGGACTGCTGGCCCAGCCCGGCAACTGGCGCGAGATCAAGTAGGAGCGCTGCTTCTCGGTAGCCGCAACGAATCACCGATTTTGCTGCTCAGCACACAAGGAACGTGCGCCGAGAAGCACCGAATCGCAATGGTTCGCCGCGCCGTGCGGTCGTAGGTTTTACCTATGAGTCGTCGCTACCTCATGTGCCGCCCCACGTACTTCGCGGTGGACTATGCGATCAACCCGTGGATGGACCCGACCGCGCCGGTCGACGCCGAGCGGGCCGTCGCGCAGTGGACGACCCTGTACGAGCTGTACCTGTCCCTCGGCCACACCGTCGAGCTCATCGACCCGGTGCCCGGCCTGCCCGACATGGTCTTCGCCGCCAACGGTGCCACGGTCGTCGACGGCCGGGTGTACGGTGCGCAGTTCCGCCACCCGGAGCGCGCCGACGAGGGCCCGGCCTACCTGGAGTGGTTCGCCCGCAACGGCTTCGACGTGCACGCGGCGAAGAACGTCAACGAGGGCGAGGGCGACCTGCTGCTCGCCGGCGACGTCATCCTGGCCGGCACCGGCCTGCGCACCGAGCACGCCGCGCACGCCGAGGCGCAGGAGCTGTTCGGCCGGCCGGTGATCACCCTGCAGCTCGTCGACCCGCGCTACTACCACCTGGACACGGCGCTGGCCGTGCTGGAGCACACGGGCACCGCCGGCAACATCGCGTACTACCCCGGGGCCTTCTCGCCCGGCAGCCAGGAGGTGCTGCGCCGGCTGTACCCCGATGCCGTGCTCGCCACCGCCGAGGACGCCGCCGTGCTGGGCCTCAACGCCGTCAGCGACGGGCACCGGGTCGTCCTGCCATCCGCCGCCACCCGCCTGGCCCGGGAGCTAGCGTCGAAGGGGTTCCAGCCGGTGCCGGTCGACGTGTCCGAGCTGCACAAGGCCGGCGGCGGCCCGAAGTGCTGCACCCTGGAGGTGCGAGCGTGATCGCCCGGAGCGAAGCGGAGGTCCGAAAGGAATGACAAGCGTTGCGAACCTTACGGACCCCGCGGTCGAAGAGGCCGAGCGGTACACCGCGCACAACTACCACCCGCTGCCGGTCGTCATCGCCGAGGCGGAGGGCGCCTGGGTCACCGACGTCGACGGCCGGCGGTATCTCGACTGCCTCGCCGGCTACTCGGCACTGAACTTCGGCCACCGCCACCCCGACCTGATCGCCGCCGCGCGCGAGCAGCTCGACCGGGTCACGCTGACCAGCCGGGCGTTCCTGCACGACCAGTTCGGCCCGTTCTGCCGCGACCTGGCCCGCCTGACCGGCAAGGACATGGTCCTGCCGATGAACAGCGGCGCCGAGGCCGTCGAGACCGCGGTCAAGGTGTCCCGCAAGTGGGGGTACAAGATCAAGGGCGTGCCGGACGGGAAGGCCACGATCGTCGTCGCGGACGGCAACTTCCACGGTCGCACCACGACGATCATCAGCTTCTCCACCGACCCGGAGGCCCGCGCCGACTACGGACCGTACACTCCCGGCTTCCGCGTGGTGCCCTACGGCGACCTCGACGCGCTCGCCGCCGCGGTCGACGAGACCACGGTGGCGGTACTGCTGGAGCCGATCCAGGGCGAGGCGGGCGTCATCGTCCCGCCGCGCGGCTACCTGCCCGGCGTGCGCCGGCTGTGCTCCGAGCGCGACGTGCTGCTCGTCGCCGACGAGATCCAGTCCGGCCTCGGCCGCACCGGCGCCACGTTCGCCTGCGACGACGAGGGCGTCGTGCCCGACATGTACATCCTGGGCAAGGCCCTCGGCGGCGGGATCGTGCCTGTCTCCGCGGTCGCCGCAGGCCGCGAGGTCCTCGGCGTGCTGCGCCCCGGCGAGCACGGCTCGACCTTCGGCGGCAACCCGCTGGCCTGCGCGGTGGCCCGCGGCGTCATCGCGCTGCTGGAGACCGGCGAGCCGCAGGCGCGCGCCCGCGAGGTCGGCGCCCACCTGCACCGCCGCCTCGGCGGGCTGATCGGCCGGGGGCTCACCGCGGTCCGCGGCCGGGGCCTGTGGGCCGGCATCGACATCGACCCGGCGCTGATGACGGGCCGGGAGGCGTGCGAAAGGCTGCTGACCCGCGGCGTGCTGGCCAAGGACACCCACGACTCGACGCTGCGCCTGGCCCCGCCGCTGATCGTCACCCACGACGAGATCGACGGCGCGGTCGACGCCCTGGCCGAGGTGCTCAAGGGCTGAGCCGGCCCAGGCGTCGCGGCGGACGCCGGGTCCGCGACGATCCGCCGCCAGCACCGCCCCACCGTCCCACCGGCGCGGCGTGCGGGCTCAGCGCTGCGGCGGGCGGGCTCAGTGGCGCGGCGGGTGGCCGGGCCGGCCCCGGGGTGCTGCCCGGGCATGACCGTGGACCGTCCTCGCCCTGTGACGTTCCGCGCTCCTGTGGGCGGACCGGTTCAGCGGCGCGGCGTGCGGGCTCAGCGCCATGGCGGCCCAGCTCAGCGCCATGGCGGACCTGCTCAGCGCCGCGGCGGACCTGCTCAGCGCCGCGGCGGGTGGCCGAGCCGGCCCGGGGTGCTGCCAGGGCATGACCGCGGACCGTCTCCGCCCGTGACGTTCCGCGCTCCTACGGGTGGACCGGCCGACCGTCTGCCAGGCCGTCCACCGGCGCCGCCCGCTCCCCGTGTGCGACCGGGCAGCCGCCGGCCGGCGTCCCGGGGGAGCGGCCCCGCCGGCCGAGCTCCCGCGCGTCCGGGTCGAGGTAGAAGTTGGGGCGCTGGTCGGCCTCGGCGTAGTACCGGTGGAACACGCCGGTCGCCGCGCCGCTGATCGGCGGCACGATCCAGGACCAGTCGGCCGGGGTACGGCGGCCGGAGCGCTCCTCGCTGGCCACGTGCGCCAGGAACCGTTCCGACTCCGTGTGGTGGTCGCTGATGCGAGCGCCGGCCCGGTCGAAGGAGAACAGCACGGCCCGGTTGAGCTCGACCAGCGCCCGGTCCTTCCACAGGGAGCGCTCGGTGCCGGTGTCCAGACCCAGCCGCGCGGCGACCAGCGGCAGCAGGTTGTAGCGCTCCGGGTCGGCGAGGTTGCGCGCGCCGATCTCGGTGCCCAGGTACCAGCCGTTGAACGGCGCCAGCGGATAGTCGACGCCGCCGATGGTCAGCCGCATGTTCGAGATCGCCGGGATCACGTGCCAGCGTAGCCCCAGCTCGGCGAACCAGCGCAGCTCGGGGTGCACGATCGGCACCTCCCAGACTGCGTCCTCCGGCAGCTCGTGCAGGCTCACCGTGCCGTCGGGCGACTCGATCGCCAGCGGCAGCACGTCGAACGGGTTGTCGGGCTTGCCGCACCAGCCGTACTGCCGCAGCGTCTCGGTGAACCGCGCGTACTGCGGGTCGCCGACGAGCGTGCCGTCGGGGTGGCGGTGGCCCGCGTAGCGGATCAGCTGGTCGTTCCACAGCCGCGGGCCGGGGCGGCCCGGCGTGTGCGGCGCGAAGATCGAGATCATCGGGCGGATCACGTTGCGCTCGCGCTGCCCGGCCAGGCGCAGGTGGCGCACGAGCTCCTCGAAGATCTCGGCCGGGGCGGCGACCTTGCGCAGGTCCCGCACGACCAGGCTGCGCCAGTAGAGCCGGCCGATGCAGCGGCTGGCGTTGCGCCACGCGACCCGGGCACCGAAGACCAGCTCGGCGTACGTGTGCGCGTACGTGCCGGTCTCGGCGATCTCGTCGCGGACCCGGGCCAGCCGCTCGCGCCCGTCGCCGGGATCATGATGCTCGCGGCGGTAGAGGGCGAGGAAGTCCTCCGCCTCCGCGAGGTCCACGGGTGCGTGGGCATCCCAGTGCGGCCCTGGCATGTCGCGGTATCCAGGCACGCTCACGCGCCTACCTCCCCAACGCCTCCGGTGGTGACAAGGCACCCATCGTGTCGGCGTGATGCGGGCGCGGATCGCACACCGTGTGCGGCTGGCGTCGCACCGTCAGGATCTGGTCACCTGATCTTGCGGGTTCCCTCCGCCGGGGTCACGACGAAGGCGTCGGGGGGCGTGAAGCCGGCCGCTGCGAACGCCTCCCGCACCGCCGCCTTGGCCTGCGCGCACCGGTCGGCGTCCACCAGGGCCAGCACGCACCCGCCGAAGCCGCCGCCGGTCATCCGGGCCCCATACGCCCCGGCCGCCAGGGCCGCGGTCACCGCCGTGTCCACCTGCGGCACGGTGATCTCGTAGTCGTCGCGCATCGAGGCGTGCGAGGCGGTCATCAGCGGCCCGATGAGCCGGGCGTCGCCGGCCCGCAGCGCCGCCACGGTGTCGAGCACCCGCTGGTCCTCGGTGACCACGTGCCGGACCCGCTTGCGCGTCACCTCGTCGTCGAGGCGCTCCAGCACGGCCGGCAGCCCGGACGGGTCGATGTCGCGCAGCGCCGGCACGCCGAGGATCTTCGCCGCCTCCTCGCAGCTGCGCCGCCGGGCCGCGTACTCGCCGCTGACGTGCGCGTGCGGGGCCCGGCTGTCCACCACGAGGATGGCCAGGCCCTGCGCGGCCAGGTCGAAGGGCACCTGTTCGGCGACCATCGACCGGCAGTCCAGGAACAGCGCGTGGCCCTCCCGGCACAACGTGGCCGCGGACTGGTCCATGACGCCGGTCGGCGCGCCGACGTACTCGTTCTCGGCCCGCTGCGCCAGCCGCGGCCGCAGCGCCATCGGCAGGTCGATCCCGGCGAGGTCGAGCAGGACGGCCATCACCGCGCACTCCAGCGCCGCGGAGCTGGACAGCCCGGCGCCGAGGGGCACGTCGGAGACGACGGTCAGGGCCGCGCCCTGCACGTCGTGGCCGGCCTCGCGCAGCGCCCAGACCACCCCGGCGACGTAGGAGGCCCAGCCCTCCACCCTGTCCCGCGGCCCGAAGGTGACCGTCCCGCCCGTCTGCTCCGAGGTGACCGTCCACTCGGGACGGTCGAGCCGGCGCCCGCCCACCACCGTGCTGTGCGGCAGGGCGAAGGGCAGCACGTACCCGCCGTTGTAGTCGGTGTGCTCGCCGATCAGGTTGACCCGGCCGGGGCTGGCCCAGACGGCGTCGTAGGGTCCGTCCGGGAGCCGCTCCACGGCGGTGCTGCTCACAGGGCCACCTCCCGCAGCATCGCGGCGGCCTGCTCGGGTCGCACGTCGTTGACGAACACGCCCATGCCGGACTCGGAGCCGGCCAGGTACTTGAGCTTGCCCGGCGCCCGCCGGGTGCTGAACAGCTGCAGGTGCAGGTAGGCCAGGTCCCGCGCGACCCGCACCGGCGCCTGGTGCCAGGCGGCGATGTAGGGCATGGCCAGCCCGAACATGCCGTCGAGGCGGCGCAGGACCTCCAGGTACAGCGGGCCGAACGCGTCGCGCTCCGCGCCGCTGAGTGCGGGGATGTCGGCGACCCGGCGGTTGGGGTACAGGTGGATCTCGAACGGCCAGCGGGCGGTGGCGGGCACGAACGCCGTCCAGCAGTCGTTGGCGGCCACGATCCGGGTGCCGTCGGCGCGCTCGGCGGCCAGCACCTCGGCGAAGAGGTTCGCGCCGTCCGGGCTCTTGGCGGCGTACTCGCTGGCGGAGCGCAGCATGCGGCGGGTGCGCGGGGTGACGAACGGGTAGGCGTAGATCTGCCCGTGCGGGTGGGAGAGCGTCACGCCGATCTCCTCGCCCCGGTTCTCGAAGCAGAAGACCTGCTCGACGTCGTCGCGCGTGGACAGGTCGGCGGTGCGGTCGGCCCACGCCTCCATCACCGTGCGCACCCGGTGCGGGCCCAGCGACGCGAACGACGCGTTGTGCTCCGAGGTGAAGCAGACGACCTCGCAGCGCCCGGCGGCCGGGCGGGTCGGCACGAGGCCGGGCAGCACGTCGCGCCCGGCCGGCCCGACCCGGTGGCTGAAGGAGGGGAAGCGGTTCTCGAAGACCACGACGTCGTACCCCGGCGACGGGATCTCGCTCCGCCGCTGCGGCGTCGACGGGCACAGCGGGCACTGGTCCGACGGCGGCAGGAAGGTGCGGGACTGCCGGTGCGCGGCGATCGCCACCCACTCGTCGAGGATCGGGTCGTACCGCATCTCCGGCGCCGGCGGCGGCGGGGGCAGGTCCCGCTGGTCGACGACGTCCCGGGACGCGTCGTCGCGCTCATCGAAGTAGATGAGCTCCCGGCCGTCGGCGAGGTGGGTGACCGTGCGCTTCACTCGTTCTCCATGCTCTTCCGGCTAACCGTTCGGATTGACGACGATGAGCTCCCCGACGCGCTCGGCGAGCTGCACCCGCGCCTCGGCGGTCAGCCCGACGTCGGTGATGAGGACGTCCGCCTCGTCCAGCGGCGTGATGGTGGCGATGCCCACCATTTCCCACTTCGTGTGGTCGGCGAGCACCACGAGCCGGCGCGCGGCGGCGACCAGCAGCCGGTTGGTGCCGGCCTCCATGAGGTTGGGCGTGGTGAAGCCGGTGCGCGGGCTCATGCCGTGCACGCCGAGGAACAGCACGTCGACGTTGAGGGAGCCGATCGCCGCCTCGGCCACGGGGCCGGCGAGGGCGTCGGACGGCGTGCGGATCCCGCCGGTGAGCACGACCGTCTGGTCCGGGCGCCCGGCGTGGTACAGGGTGTCGGCGACCGGGATCGAGTTGGTGACGACGGTCAGTCCGGGGACGTCGACGAGGTGCGCGGCGAGCGCGGCGGTGGTGGTACCGGCCGACAGCGCGACCGCGGTGTGCGGTTCGATCAGCTTCGCGGCCCGCTCGGCGATCGCCGCCTTCTCGTTGCGCTGGCGCACGGACTTGGCGTCGAAGCCGGGCTCCTCGGTCGAGCCGGGCCCGGCGACCGTCGCGCCGCCGTGCACCTTGTCGACCAGTCCGCGCTCGGCGAGCGCCTCGAGATCGCGACGGATGGTCATGTCGGAGACGCCGAACTGGCGGACCAGCTGACTCACGCGCACGCCACCGTGGCGGCGAACCAGATCGAGGATGGCCGCCTGACGTTGCTGTGCGAGCATCACGCCGTTCCCTTCGCAGGCGCAGCGGGGGTGTGCACGGCTGCGCGAGTGTCCGACCCCACAATGGGTTCCCACGCAGACGGTACGTCTCCCGCACACATGTGCGTCTCGCTGACCCGGTCGAAGTCTCTCGCCGGGCGGCCACCCCGAAAGGCTGACTCGGCGCGGGAACCGCCGCTCCCACCACGGCCACCCGGCGGGCAGGAGCGTCAGAGGGGGCGGGTGCCGACCGTGGTCAGGCGCTGGGTGGCGCGGGACAGCGCGACGTACAGCGTCCGGAAGCCGGTCGTCGCCTCCTCGCGGATGTCGGCCGGCTCGACGACCAGGACGCCGTCGTACTCCATGCCCTTCGCGTCCAGCGCGCCGACCGTCTGCAGGCGCTGCGGGTCCAGGCCGTCCACCCAGCCGGCGACCTCCGCGCGGCGCGCCGTCGCGGTGATCACGCCGACCGTGCCCTCGACCTGGTCGAGCAGGGTCTTCGCGGCCTCGCGCACCGCCGTTTCCAGGTCGTCGGTCACGATCTCGAGGGGCTCGATGCCGGAGGAGCGCACCGCCGTCGGCAGCTCGATGTCCGGCTGCGCCGCCCGGATCACCCGCGCGGCGACCGCGAAGATCTCGGCCGAGTTGCGGTAGTTGGTGGTGAGCGTGAACGCGGAGCGGCGGCGGGTGCCCACCGCGCTCTCCATCGCCCGCTCGGCCTCGGCGGCGTCGGCCCACGCGGCCTGCGCCGGGTCGCCCACGACCGTCCAGGTGGCGTGCGGGCCGCGGCGGCCGATCATCCGCCACTGCATCGGCGAGACGTCCTGCGACTCGTCGACGATGATGTGCGCGTAGTCGCGGTAGTCGTCCGGGCGCTCCACGGACTGGGCGCGCGCCGCCGCCATCCGGTCCGCGTAGGTGGTCACCTCGCGCACGCCCTCGGCGACCTGGAACGGGTCGCGGGGCGGGCGCTTGCGCGCCGGCGGGTCGCCGAGCAGCTCGTGCAGCTCGTCGAGCAGCGCCACGTCCTCGACCGACAGGCTGCCGGGCAGCGTCTCGGGGTCGAGGGAGGCGGCCAGGGTGGCGATCTCCCGGTTGCTCAGCGTGCCGCCCGCCCAGCGCGACAGCCGCTGCCGGTCTGCGAGCCAGCCGAGCACCTCGACCGGGCGCAGCACCGGCCACCACCCGCGCATGAACCGGATGAACTCCGGGCGCTCGGCGATGTCCGGGGCGAAATCCTCGCGCTTCTGCTGCCGGCCGGCCGGCAGCAGCTCGACGCTCTGCCGCCACAGCGCGTCGAGCACGTACCCGGCGGCCTTGGCCCGGGCGGCGTTGCGCTTCACGCCGAGGCCCAGCACGGTGCGGCGCAGCTCGTCGAGCGCGGGCCGGTCGAGGCTGAGCAGCTCCCCGCGGTACAAGATCCGGATCTTGTCGGGCGAACCGGGTGCCGGGCTGCGGGCGGCGCGCCCCAGCACCCGCTGCATGCGCAGCGAGCCCTTGACGGCGGCGACCTCCGGCGGCTCGTGCCGGGTCGCCTGGACGCCCTCGACCAGCTGGCCCAGGGAGCGCAGGGAGGCGGTGTCCTCACCGAGCGACGGCAGCACCCGCGAGACGTACCCGACGAACACGTCCGACGGCCCGACCACCAGCACCCCACCGGACTCGTACCGGTTGCGGTCGGCGTAGAGCAGGTATGCGGCGCGGTGCAGCGCGACGGCGGTCTTGCCGGTGCCCGGCCCGCCCCGCACGATCGTGATTCCGGACGCGGGGGAGCGGATCGCGTCGTCCTGCTCGCGCTGGATGGTGGCGACGATGTCCTTCATGCCCCGGCCGGTGGCCCGGGACAGGTTGGCCAGCAGCGCCCCGTCGCCGACGACGACCATCGACGGGGGCGCGCCCGCCGGGTCGAGCAGGTCGTCCTCGATGCCGACGACCTTCTCGCCGGTGCTGCGGATGCTGCGCCGGCGCACCACGCCCATCCGGTCGGCGGGTGTGGCCCGGTAGAACGGCGCCGCGGCGGGCGCCCGCCAGTCGACGACCAGCGACTCGTACTCCTCGTCGCGCAGCCCCAGCCGCCCGATGTAGCGCGCCTCGCCGTCCGGCACCGCGGGCTCGACGGCGGCGGCGTCCGCGCCGGACACCCCGTCGGGGCCGAGGTCGAGGCGGCCGAACACCAGCCCGTCGTGCTCGCTCTCCAGCGCGCGCCGTCGCCGTGCCGCGTGGTACACCATCGCGTCGCGCTCGACGAGGGCGCCGAAGTTGCCGACCCGGGCCAGGCTGTACCCGGCCTTCTCCACCTCGGCGGCGGAGATACGCAACTGGTCCAGCCGCACGTACACCCGGTCCAGATATGCCTGCTCGGCGGCGATCTCCAAGTCGCGAACCGCGTCGCTCAACGCTTTACTCCTGCCGCCCGGCGAAAAACAACCCCGAAATCCTACTCGCGCGTCAGCGCCCGGTCCGGGTCGACCGCCGGATGGGGGCAGGGGCCTTCCTACGGCGTTGCCGCGGGCTCGCTGTCTGCTTTGTCCGCTTTGCCGGCTTCGACACGCAGTGCCCGAGCCTCGGCGGCCGCCCGTCGGCGCACGTAGATGGTGGTGGCCAGGCCGGCGACGGCGGCGAGGACGAGGGCCACCCAGGAGAAGTCCTTCAGCCACTTCTCGGCGACCCGGCCCAGCGAGTAGATGGCGAACACGGTGCCGAACGACCAGGTTAGCCCGCCGAGGGCGTTGGCGATGAGGAACTTGCCGTACGGCACCCGCAGCGCACCCGCGAGCGGGCCGGCGAGGATACGCAGCAGGGCGATGAACCGGCCGAAGAAGACCGCCCAGACGCCCCAGCGTTGGAACGCCCGCTCGGCCTTGGCCAGGTGCGCGGGCCCGAAGTGCTTCGGGAACCGCCGGCCGAACCGCTCCAGCAGGGCCCGGCCGCCGCGGTGGCCGATGAGATACCCGACGCTGTCCCCGAGGATCGCGCCGACCGACGCGGCCCCCGCGACCACCCACGGGTTCACCGAGGTGGTGACGGAAAGCAGGGAGGCGGTGACGAGCGTGATCTCGCCGGGCAGCGGCACGCCCATGCTCTCGACCCCGATCACGGTGCCGACCAGCAGATACACCCAGATCGGGGAGAGTGTGCCCATCCACGCCTCGATGTGATGCACCGCGGCTCCCCTCCCCAGAGACTTCCGGTCGGTGCTCAGCGTCTCATACGTTGCTGAGCGTGAGCTGGACGGTTTACGACACCAACACGTACAGCGTGTCGCTGCTCGCCGGCTGGCAGTAGTGATCCGTTGCCCTCGCCACCGACCTGGGCCTGCTGCATCGGGTGGCCCAGCTCACCCTTGGGGCAGCTCGAGGGCGTCGACGCCGTCGCCGCCTGCCTGGCGGCCGGGATGCACTACCCGGACATCACCGGCGAACCGGCCGTAGTCGAGGATATGTGAGGATATGTTCGGCCACGACGGGGTGACCCGCGCCGCCGGCGTGACGATGATCACCCGGTGCCGGCTTCGACACCCTCGCCGCGCTGCATCGCGGGCCCGGCGTGCACTACCCCGCCGGCCGCGGGCGGCGCTGACTTCGTACGCACGCCGGACGGCGTGACACGCAGCATGGCCGCGTGACGCTCACCCCGTCGGCGTGGCGACGCCGTCGTCTGTCACAGCGGTGCGCGGCCGGCGGGGCCTCGGCGCGCGGCGGCGGTTGCGGGCGGCGCGCCGGATGACCGACACGATCGCGTCCGTGACCGCGTCGGGGCGCTCGATCGGCAGCATGTGCCCGGCCTCGTCACACACCTGGAGCTCGGCGTCGGGCAGCTCCCGGACGATCGTCTCGGAGCAGATCGGCGGCGTGAGCCGGTCCATCGACCCGACCAGCACCGCCACGGGCAGCCCGCGCATCGCGGCCAGGCTCTCCACGCGGTGATGCAGGTCGACCGATGGCCGGAAGCCACCGATCGCGCACAGCGGGGCGTTGCCGACCATGGACGCCGTCAGCGCGACCCAGCTGGTGTCCACCCGGTGGCCGAACACGAGCCATCGCACACCGGGGGAGAGCAGTGGCATCAGGCGTCGGTGCGGCCGCCACGCGCCGGAGCGGGCCAGCAGCCCGGCGCCCTGGACCTCGAGGATCCGCATCACCCGGGCCAGGCGGGGGCTGAGCCCGTAACTGGTGCGCGAGGAGCCCTCGGCGGAGGTGGATACGAGCACGACCCCGACGACGCGGCGCGCGAAGTCGGCCGTGTAGCGGTGGGCGTACTCCATGATCGCCATCCCGCCGAGCGAGTGCCCGGCCAGGACGATGGGGCCGTGCGGGACGAGTTGCTCGATCACCTCGGCGAGGTCGTCGCCGAGCTGTTCGAGGGTGGCGTCGGCGCCGCGGATGGCCGACGAGCGGCCGTGGCCGCGCAGGTCGAAGGCGAGCAGCCGGATGGGAGCGCCGAGCCGGGCGGGCAGGTCGGCGATCTGCTGCTGCCAGAGGCGGTTGTCGAGCGTCCAGCCGTGCAGGAGGACCACCGTGACGGGGCGCCGGCCGGGGGCGGCCTGCGCGGCGGGGTGGAGCACGCTGTACAGGCGGGCGCCGTCCTTGAGCCTCACGGTCGGAGAGACGACGGTACCCATGAACCATTGTTACCCGGAAGTACCTGGAATTACCCCGGGCATTTTGAGGAGTAATCCGGGAGTACTACCAGGAGTACTCCTGGCGAAACGCCGGACGCCGCCGGGTGACCCCGGCGGCGTCCGCACAGCGAGAGGCTCAGGCAGCCTCGAACACGCCCGCCTCGACGAGACGCTTCTCGGCCGCGTCCCAGCCGTCCTGCGGGGTGGCGGCGGAGAGCGCCTGCAGCTCCGCGCGGATCTTCGTGGCGTGACCGGCCCCGGCCAGCTGCCGGATCTCCTCGATGAACGCGTCCGAGGTGGTGCTGAGGTGCACGGTCTTGCCGTTGGTCAGGTTGCGCACGTAGACGTGCTTGCCCTTGTTGAGCGGGATCAGGTACTTGAACTCGCCCAGCACACTGAGGGCGCCGGATGCACCGGCCTGACCTGCGCGGACTGAGGCCCGCGCGGTCTTTGAGGTGTTGCTCGCCACGGCGGGAACTCCTTGTCGAGGCTGCGTACGGAAGACAAGGAACTGTAACACCCGGTCGCACCACCCGGAAAAAGCGAGTTACCTGATGGAAGCTCCGATCGTTGGACAATTCGTACGACCGGTGTGAGCGATTCTCTGGCGCACCGGGGACAACATCGTCATCATTGGTCGCAACAGTCACCGCCGACGCGACGGCATGACCCGCGGGGCACGAGGTCGTAGGGGAAGACGCACCTCGGTCTCCAGGAGGTCTTACGTGCCCACGCGTGGCGTCATATACGTTCACTCGACCCCGCTCGCCGTGTCCTCGCACGTCGAGTGGGCGATCGCACGCGTCCTCGGGACACCGGTGCGACTCGAGTGGTCGGTGCAGCCCGTCGAGCCCTCGGCCCGCCGGGCTCAGTGCTCGTGGACCGGCGCGACCGGCACGGGCGGTGAGCTCGCGGCCGCGCTCCGGCAGTGGCCGATGATCCGCTTCGAGGTCACCGAGGAGCCGAGCCCGGGCGTCGACGGGGAGCGGTTCATGCACGTGCCCGGCCGGGGCCTGTTCCGCGGCTCGACCAGCGCCAACGGCGACATCGTGCTGTCCGAGGACCGGCTGCGGGCCCTCGTGGCCGGCGCCCGCGGCTACGAGACGTTCGCCCACACCCTGGAGAAGGCGCTCGGCGCTCCCTGGGACGCGGAGCTCGAGCCGTACCGCCACGCCGGCGACGGCGTTCCGCTGACCCTGCTCACCCGGGTCGGATAGCCGGCCGAGAACAGCTTTGCGCGCTTATGGTTGAGTTACGGGATGTCTGCCCTCCGCCGCCTCCTGCCGCCCCTGACGGCGCTCGCCCTGTCGCTGAGCGCCTGCACCGACGGCGGGGCCGGCGCCGCCGACCCGAGCTCCAGCGGACCCGTGTCCGACCTGGTGCCGAGCGGCGACCCGGCGGCGCAGGCCGCGGAGGTCGCCGGCCGCCTGTCCGATGAGGAGCTCGTCGGACAGCTGCTGATGCCCTACGCGTACGGCAACGCGGCCGACAAGGTGTCCTCCGGCTCGGTGTCGGCCAACCGCAACTACGCGGGCGCCACGACCCCGGCGGAGATCGTCAAGAAGTACCACCTGGGCGGCATCATCCTCGTTTCCTCCAGCGCCGACGACCCGACCGCCAGCACCAACATGACCACCAATGTCGAGTCCCCGGCCCAGATCGCGAAGCTGACCGCCGGCCTGCAGCAGGCGGCACTGAGCCTGCCCGCGCGCCTGCCGCTGCTGATCGGCACCGACCAGGAATACGGCCAGGTGACCCGCATCCGCGACGGCATGGTCCAGCTGCCGTCCGCGCTCGCGTTCGGCGCGGCCGGGGACCCGGCCGTGACGGAGGCCGCGTGGCGGGCGGCCGGCGCCGAACTCGCCGCGATCGGCGTCAACGTCGACTTCGCCCCGGACGCCGACGTGCTCGGCACCCAGCCGGGCGGCGTGATCGGCTCCCGCGCGTACGGCAACGACCCGGCGAAGGTCTCCGTCCAGGTCGCCGCGGCCGTGCGTGGACTGCAGTCAGCCGGGGTCGCCGCGACGGCCAAGCACTTCCCCGGCCACGGCCACACCACCGTCAACAGCCACAGCAGCCTGCCCGTGCTCGGCCAGAGCCTCGACGCGCTGCAGTCCGGCGACCTGCCCCCGTTCCTCGCCGCGCGCGACGCCGGCGTCGGCCTGATCATGTCCGGCCACCTCGATGTCAAGGCGGTCGACCCGGGCGTACCGGCCTCGTTCTCCAGCAAGGTGCTCGTCGACCTGCTGCGCACGAAGCTCGGGTACACCGGGGTCGTCGTCACCGACGCCCTGAACATGACGCCGGCCGAGGCGTGGCCGCCGGGGGAGGCCGCGGTCCGCGCGATCCTCGCCGGCAACGACGTGCTGCTCATGCCGCCCAACCTGACCGCGGCGTACAAGGGCCTGCTCGACGCCGTGCGCTCCGGGCGGATCACCAAGGAGCGGCTGATCGAGTCGGCGACCCGGATCCTGACGCTGAAGCTGCGGCTGGCCGCGGTACCGCGGCCGTCGATGAGCGTCGTGGACGGCGACGCCGGCAGGTCGGCCGCCCGGAACGCCGCCGCCGCCGCGATCACCGTCCTGCGCGGCCCGTGCTCCGGTGCCCTGGTCACCGGCCCGATCCGGGTCACCTCCGCGGGCTCCGAAACCGCCCGGGGCGTCCTGGAGGAGTCGCTGCGCCAGGCGGGCGCCGAGGTGGTGACCCAGGGCGGCGCGGAGGTGCGGCTCGTCGGCTACGGCCGCGGCTCGGCCGACCTGTCACCGTCGTCGGCGGTCACCGTGGCGCTGGACACCCCGTATGTGCTCGGCTCCGCCAAGGGCACCCTGGTCGCGACCTACTCCGGGTCGCGCGCCTCGATGTCCGCGCTCGCCGACGTGCTGATGGGCAAGGCGAAGGCGCCCGGCCGCACGCCGGTCCCGGTCCCGGGCCTGCCCGCCTCGGCCTGCGCCTGAGCCGCGACCGTGATGGCCGTGCGCGCTGAACACGGCGATGAACGCGAAGCCGTACCCGATGAGCAGCGGAGCGCTACCGGGCGCTGAGCGCGAGGCTGTCCAGGCGGCGGCCGGTGGTGGCGTCGACGATGGCCGTGGTCACGGCGGCCTTGGTCGCTTTCGACGGGGCGGCCACGCTCAGCGCCTTGGCCAGCTCGCGGAGCTGGGCGACCGTCAGCTTGAGATCGTTGAGATACTGCGCGGCGGCCTGCCGGTTGCCGAGCTCGGCCAGCATCGCCTCGATCTCGCTCGCCGGGCGGGACAGCGCGGCGGGTGCGGCCTTCGCCGGGCGGGCCGCGCGGGCCGGGCGGCCGCCCTTCGGCACCAGCTCCAGCTTCGCGGCGCCGGAGGCCAGGTCGGCCAGCTGGTCGGCGGGGAGGGTCTTCACGAACGCGGCCACGCGCAGGAGCACCTCGTGGGCGAGGTCGGCCGGGTCGGTCATCGGGGCTTCTCCCTCAGGTTCGCGTGCGTGCCAGGAACTCGCTGGTGAGCTGCTGCAACTCGTATCGTAGGTTCTCGATCGCGGCGCTGCCCGGCGGTGCCAGTACCGCCGGCACGGAGCGGTTGCCGGCCTCGGTGACCGCGCTCTTGTTGTCGCGGATGGTCTGGGAGAACACCGGCATCTCGATGCGCGTGGTCTCCTCGAACGAGCTGCGCTGGCTGGCCAGGGGGCCCGACGGGGTGTATTGCACCATCGTGTAGACGACGCCGGCGATCTCCGGGTTGATCGGGCGCTCCGCCACCGAATTGTAGTCCTCCACCAGCTGCGACAGCCGGTTGCGCAGCAGGTCGATGCCCAGGGTCGACAGGTAGTCGGGGCGGGCGGGGACGACCACGTGGTCGCTGGCGACCAGGGCGGTGCGGGTCACCAGGTTGAAGTTCGGCGGGCAGTCGATCAGCACAACGTCGTAGGCGTCGAACGGCTGCTCGGCCAGGGCGTCGGCGAGCAGGCGGTACACCTGCAGGTACCGCGGGCTGCTGCGCTGGAACCGGGCGCCGCCGAGGCCCGCGGCCAGATCGAGGTCGGCGTCGACCAGACCCAGGTGCGAGGCGATCAGGTGCAGGTGACCGCCCAGCGGCTGCACGACCGCGTTGACCGTGTGCGGGGCCAGCACGTACCGGAACAGCGACTCCGGGGTGCGGGTCGCGACGAACGCCTCGAACCAGGACCGGATTGTCGGCTGCTCGGTGAAGTCGGCCGGCCGGTAGAACGAGTACGTGAGGCTGGCCTGCGGGTCCAGGTCGATGAGCAGCACCTTGCGGCCGCGGGCGGCGAGCTCGGCGCCGAGGTTCGCGGTCACGGTGGTCTTCCCGACGCCGCCCTTGTAGTTGATCACGGAGACGACGCTCATCGGTGCAGCATGACATTCATCCCGGCCACTTGTCGCCGAGACGCTCCCCGCCGGGGCGAATTTCTTTCGGTCATGACTGTAAATTTCTTCGGGTCGTTGTCCATAGGAGGAGCATTGCTGACACTGCCGAGCTGGGACGACGCCCGCGTCGTCGTCGAGCCGCCCGCCGGCGGGCCGGGGAGCTGGGCCGGCGCGCCGAGCGCGCTGCGCGTCGGTGACGAGGTGTATTTGGCGTACCGGCTGCGCCGGCCGGTCGACGAGGGGCGCGGCTACGCCAACGTGGTGGCCCGCTCCCGCGACGGCGTCGCGTTCACCACGGTCGCCGTGGTGGACCGGGACCGCTTCGGTGGCGCGTCGCTGGAGCGGCCGGCGCTCGCGGTCACCCCGGAGGGCCGGTGGCGGCTGTACGTCAGCGTCGCCACCCCCGGCACGAAGCACTGGCGGGTCGACCTGCTGGAGGCCGGCGATCCCGGAGAGCTCGGCGAGGCGCCGGCGCGGACCGTGCTGCCCGGCGACGCGACGGCGGGCGTCAAGGACCCGGTCCTGCACTTCGACGGCCGCCGCTGGCACCTGTGGGCGTCGGTGCACCCGCTGGAGTCGGACGAGCACGCCGACCGGATGAGCACCTGGTATGCCGTCAGCCCCGACGGCGTGGACTGGACCTGGCGCGGCGTGGCCCTGGCACCGCGCCCGGGCGCGTGGGACGCCCGCGGCGTGCGGGTCAGCGCGGTCGTGCCGGTCGACGGCGGCCTGGCCTCCGCCTACGACGGGCGAGCCACCGCCGCGGAGAACTGGGAGGAGCGCACCGGCACCGCGACCGCGCCGCTCCTGGCCGACGGCACGTTCGGCCCGATGACGGCCTCGGACGCGCCGCCCGCGCAATCCCCGCACGCGCCGCACGGCCTGCGCTACCTGACCGCCGTGCCGGGCCGCATCTACTACGAGGGCACCCGCGAGGACGGCGCCCACGAGCTCCGAACGGAGGTCACAGCCTAGGCGCGGTGGTGGCGGCCCTTCGGGCGGTCGCGGCCGGAGCGCTCGTCCAGCAGGGCCGCGGTGCGCTGCAGGACCTCGTCCCACATGGACGGCGGGGCGCCGCCGGCGATCATCGCGGTCAGGTCCTCGGCCAGACGGTCGAGCATGGACAGCTCGACCGTCGGGTCCGGGTCGGGCTCGACGATCGTGCGCTGGCGCGGGATGCGGTCCGTCACGTCACCCGGTGACTCCAGCGGGAGCGTGTCGCCGCTGCTGACGATGTCGAGGTACCGGATGGTGCGGGTCAGCGCGACGAACAGCAGCCGGTGCCCGCGCGGGTCCTCGGCGACGATCTCCTCGGGCTCGACCACGATCACCGCGTCGAACTCGAGGCCCTTCGCCTCCTGCGGCGAGACCAGGTTGAGGGTGCGGTCCAGCTCGCCCTGGTCGGCGCGGCCCCACGGCAGGTCGTTGGCGTGCAGGGCGAACTCGAGCTCGGCCCGGCACGCGGCGGGGCAGACGATGCCGACGAAGCGGTGCGCCTCCAGGTGGTCGCGGGCGATCTGAGCGGCCCGCCCGGCCCGCTCCCCGGGCTCGACGACGTGGATGCCGGGACCGGCCGGGCCGTCGCGCACGACCCGGATCGGCTCGGCGCCGGGGGCGGCGATCGGCAGCAGCTTGGCGGCGAGCTCGTACACCTGCCGCGGCACCCGATAACCGAACCGCAGCCGCTCCACGACCCGCGGGAGCGTCTGCGGCAGGTGGTCGGTGACCTCTTCCCAGCGGTCGCGGGCCCACGCACCGGTGGACTGGGCCAGGTCGCCGACGACGGTGAGGGAACCGTTGGCCGAGCGGCGGGCGATGGCGCGCAGCTGCATCGGCGAGAGGTCCTGAGCCTCGTCGACGACGATGTGGCGGTATCGCCCGGGAGTCCCGTTGAGCAGGTCGTCGACCTCGTCGAGCAGCGGCCCGTCGGCGTCGCCCCAGACCTGCTCGGAGAGGCGGTCGGCGCCCCGCCGGTACAGCAGCGCCACCTCCTCGTCGGTGAGCTCGCCGGCGGCCGCGGCGGCCAGCCGGGCCCTCGAGCCGAACAGGCCGCGCAGGAACGCCGCGGCGCTCTGCAGCGGCCACAGCCGCTCGAGGAGGTGCTCCACCGGGGGGAGCCGTTCGGCGTCGACCGGGCCGCCGCGCTCGCGCACCAGCTCGGCGAGGCGGGCGCGCAGCCGCTGGCGGCGCAGCGCGTAGGGGCCGCCGGACTGCTGGGCGCCGGCCACCTCGGCGGCGACCTCGGCGCCGGTCAGGGTGAGGAAGCGGCCGTCGAAGAGCATCCGCTCGGCGGCCTCGGGCGCGCCGATGCGGGCCTCGAGGGCGCGGGCGAGCAGCCCGGCCATCCGGGCCTCGCCCTTGAGCCGGCGGGTGGCCGGGTCCTCCTGCCGGCCGCGCTGCACCGGCGGACCGAGCGCGTCGATGTCGACCTGCTCGACGTCGGCGTCGCCGAGGCTCGGCAGCACGGTGCGGATGTAGCGGGTAAACGCCGGGTGCGGGCCGACGACGAGCACGTCGCGGGGGCGCAGCCGCTCGCTGTGGTTGAACAGCAGCCACGACACCCGGTGCAGGGCGACCGCGGTCTTGCCGGTGCCGGGGCCGCCCTCGATGACCAGCAGCTGCTCGAGCGGGGCGCGGATGAGCCGGTGCTGGGCGGCCTGGATGGTGGCGACGATGTCGCGCATGGCGCCGGTGCGCTCGCGGTCGAGCTCGCCGAGCAGGGCCGCGTCGGGGCCGTCGAGGGCCTCGATCGCCTCGGCGAGCCGCTCGAACAGC
The DNA here is from genome assembly GCF_040300025.1 of Dactylosporangium sp. NPDC000555. Classification (NCBI taxonomy): domain Bacteria; kingdom Bacillati; phylum Actinomycetota; class Actinomycetes; order Micromonosporales; family Micromonosporaceae; genus Dactylosporangium; species Dactylosporangium sp. NPDC000555. The sequence continues at coordinate 72,186 of NZ_JBEPDB010000011.1, forward strand.
AGATCCTCGAAGTCGACGATCCGGTTGCCGTCGCAGTTGTACGTGCGCTTGCGGGTCAGGCCGCGCGGGTCCTCGGCGGAGGCCTGGTAGTACAGCTCGCCGATCGGGGTCTTCCAGTTGACCACGAGGACCTGGCGCTGGTCGTCGAGGATCGTCTCCCGGCCGATGTAGAAGCGCTCCTCGCCGGCCTGGTCGACCTCGTCGGCCTTGTCGACACGGCCGAACGCGACCTCCTGCTCCGGCGGGGCGAGGGACTCGCGGCGGCCGCGGCGGAACCCCGACAGCCAGCGGCCGGTCCCGGTGTTGGCGGCGACGTCAGGGTTCTCGCCCAACTCGGCGCGCAGCCGCTCTCGGTGTTTGCGGGCGAGGTCGAAGTAGTGCTGCTCGGCGGCGATCTCGGCTGCCTTGGACTCCACGGCTCTCCCTATTCGCACGCTGCGTGGGGCCAACGCTACCTTGCGCCAGGAAGGGTGGTCGATCCCCTCACGGCCGAATCACCCTCGGACAACAGGCGGGTGGCGAGGCCCCGGATAGCGGCTCACCCGCGGTCGGACCGACGGTCGCCAGGATGACATTTCCCCTGCTCCTGCTGTCGTTGCTCGGGGGCGGCGAACGTCACCCCGGCGCGGGCGAGCGGCACCGACGCCATCCAGGTGTCGGACGGCGGGGGCCGATGCGGTGCTGGGTGGCGCCGGCTGCTCGACGCCCCGAACGGCCCTGCGCGAGACGCCGAAGCCGGCGAGGGTACGGCCGCCTGTCCCTCGCGGCCCGATGAGCGCGAGCCGACCACGCACGCACCCTGAGCGAAGCGCAACCAAGAGTGCCCGCGAAGCGGGCATGGGGGGCTCCGGGGTGGGAACCCCCGGCAGCGTCCGCGCGGAGCGCGCGCCAGGCTAGGAACAGCCCATGAAAAGCTGTAGGTGTGACAGCGGCGGACTTCGACCAGTTCCCGGAGCTCCTGGCGGGCTCCAAGGGCTCGGAGCCCCCTGCGGCGCCGGGCTCGCTGGAGGCGAGCGTGCGCTCGATCGAGCGGGCCGCCGGCGCCCTGGCCACGGCCAGCGTCGCCCGCATGGACGAGACGCTGCCCTGGTTCCGCGAGCTGCCGGCCGACCAGCGCGCCTGGGTCATGCTGGTCGCCCAGGCGGGCGTGCGCTCGCTGGTGGAGTGGCTGCGCAACCGCGAGAAGGGCGGCCCGGCGCCGCCGGACAACTCCGACGAGTTCTTCGACGCCGCGCCGCGCGCGCTGGCCCGCTCGATCAACCTCGCCCAGACGGTACAGCTGATCCGGGTCACCATCGAGGTCGTCGAGGAACAGCTGCCGCACCTGGCCGCGCCCGGGCAGGAGAGCGGCATGCGGGAGGCGGTGCTGTACTACAGCCGGGAGGTCGCCTTCGGCGCCGCGCGGGTGTACGCCCGGGCGGCCGAGACCCGCGGTGCCTGGGACGCCCGGCTGCAGGCTCTGCTGGTCGACGCGCTGCTGCGCGGCGACTCCTCCGACGAGCTGGCCAGCCGGGCGGCGGCGCTGGGCTGGGCCGACGCCCCGCCGGTCGCGGTGGCGGTGGGCCGTTCGCCGGGCGGGGAGGCCGCGGCGGTGCTGCACACGGTGTACCGCGCGGCCCGGCGCATCGGCGTGGAGATCCTCGGCGGCGTGCACGGCGACCGCCTGGTGGTGGTCCTGGGCGGGGCGGCGGACCCGATGGCCGCCACCGAGCGGCTGCTGGTCGGCTTCGGCGACGGCCCGGTCGTGGTCGGGCCGGCGGTACCGTCGCTGGACGAGGCGACCGAGTCCGCCCGCGCGGCCCTGGCCGGCTACCGGGCGGCGCCCGCCTGGCCGGCCGCGCCCCGCCCGGTCGCCGCCGCCGATCTGCTGCCCGAGCGGGCCCTCGCGGGCGACGCCGACGCGCGGCGGATCCTGCGGCACGAGGTCTACGGGGCGCTGGTGCGGGCCGGTGGGGAGCTGCTGGAGACGCTCGACGCGTTCTTCGCGGGCGGCGGGGTGCTGGAGAGCGCGGCCCGGGGGCTGTTCGTGCATCCGAACACGGTGCGGTACCGGCTGCGGCGCATCGGTGAGGTGACCGGATTCACGCCGCTGGTGCCGCGGGACGCGTTCGCACTGCGGATCGCGCTCACGATCGGCAGGCTGGATCCGTTCGCGCCGTCCCCCGCACCGATCCCGCCGCACTGATTTTCATTTCCGGGCGCTGTCCCATCATTTGCCCGTATTCTGCTTGCGCCACACTGGGTGACCTGGATCGCATCGCAGGTGAACAAGAGACTGCAGCGGGTAACAGCGTGGATCTGTTGGCGCAACACCACGCGATCGTTTGTAGGCTTCCTACAAACGAGGTGGTTCACTTTGGTGTGTAGCGCTACCCGCGCGACTCTTGAGAATCCGGAAAAGTCATAGACGTGCTCGCTGTACTCGCTCCAGGCCAAGGCTCTCAGAAGCCCGGTTTCCTGACCCCGTGGCTCGCGCTGCCCGGTGCCGAAGCGCGTCTGCGCTGGTGGTCGGCCTTGTCCGGGGTCGATCTCGTGCACCTGGGCACGGAGGCCGACGCCGAGGAGATCAAGGACACCGCGAAGACTCAGCCGCTGCTCGTGGCGGCCGCGCTGCTGACCGCCGAGCGGCTGCCGATGCACGACGCCGCCGTCGTCGCCGGTCACAGCGTCGGAGAGCTGGCCGCGTCGGCCCTCGCCGGCGTGCTCAGCGCCGAGGCCGCGGTCACCCTCGCCGGGGTGCGGGGCCGCGAGATGGCCGCCGCCTGCGCGCTCGAGCCGACCGGCATGAGCGCCATGCTCGGCGGCGACCCCGACGAGGTGCTCGCCGCGATCGACGGCGCGGGGCTCTACCCGGCCAACCGCAACGGCGCCGGCCAGACCGTCGCCGCCGGGGCGCTGACCGGCCTCGAGAAGCTCGCCACCGCGCCGCCGGCCCGGACCCGGATCGTCACGCTGCAGGTGGCTGGGGCGTTCCACACGCCGTACATGGCCCCCGCCGAGCAGGCGCTGGGGCGGGTCGCGGCCGGCATCACCGCCGGGACACCGAGCAAGATCGTGCTGTCCAACCTGGACGGCACCGCGGTCGATCACGGCCCCACCTTGCTGCTGCGCCTGGTGCGCCAGGTCACCGCCCCGGTGCGCTGGGACCTGTGCATGCAGACCCTCGCCGACCTCGGCGTCACCGCGATCGTCGAGCTGGCCCCGGCCGGCACGCTGGCCGGGCTGGCCAAGCGGACGCTCAAGGGCATCGAGATCGTCACCGTCAACACCCCGGACGACCTGCCCGCGGCGCGCGACGCGATCGCGCGGCACGGCACCGCGCCCACCCATGAGCCGCACCCGGAGTTCAGCGTCGTGGTGGCCGGCACCGCCGGCACGTTCAGCCCCGTCGCGGACCTCACCGAGGGCGCCGACATCCACAACGGCCAGGTCATCGGGGCCGTCGAGACCCGGCAGGGCCCGGTCGAGGTCGCCGCGCACCGCGCCGGCGTGCTCACCGAGTGGCTCGCCCACCACGACGACCCGGTCGCCCCGGGCCAGCCGCTCGCCCGCATTGGAGGCCAGCTATGACCCAGGCTGCAGGATCGAGGATCCTCGCGTTCGGCCACTACCAGCCGTCCCAGGTGGTTACCAACGACGACCTGTCCAAGGTCATCGAAACCAACGACGAGTGGATCCGCGACCGGGTCGGCATCGCCCAGCGGCGCGTCGCCGGCAGCGAGTCGGTGGCCGACATGGCGATCGCAGCGGCGGGCAAGGCGCTCGCGGCCTCCGGGCTCACCGCGGCCGACATCGACACCGTCATCGTGGCCACGTGCAGCTCGGTCGACCGGTGCCCCAACGTTGCCACCCGGGTCGCGGCCAGGCTCGGCATCAACGCCCCGGCCGCCTACGACCTCAACACCGCCTGTTCCGGCTTCTGCTACGCGCTGGCCGGCGCCGACCACGCGATCCGCGCCGGCGCGGCACGCAACGCTCTGGTGATCGGCGCCGAGAAGCTCTCCGACCTCATCGACTGGACCGACCGCACCACCGCCGTGCTCTTCGGCGACGGCGCGGGCGCGGCCGTGGTGACCGCGGTCGCCGAGGGTGAGCGGCCCGGCGTCGGCCCGGTCGTGTGGGGCTCCGCCCCCGAGCGGGGCGACGTGCTCAAGATCGAGGGCTGGCGGCCGTACATCAAGCAGGAGGGCCAGGCGGTGTTCCGCTGGGCCACGACCGCCATCGCCCCATACGCCCAGGCCGCCCTCGACCGGGCCGGAGTGCAGGGCAAGGACATCGCCGCGTTCGTTGCCCACCAGGCCAACACCCGTATCATCGACGGGATCGTCAAGCGCCTCGACCTGCCCAACGCGATCATCCTCAAGGACCTCGTCGAGTCGGGCAACACGTCGGCGGCTAGCATCCCGCTGGCCCTGTCCAAGGCCATCGAGCGGCGCGAGGTCCCCTCCGGCGCACCGGTGCTGCTCTTCGGCTTCGGCGGCGGCCTGACATACGCGGGCCAAGTCATCCACTGCCCGTAGCGGTCTGTTCATCTTCATCGACGAGCGCGTCAACCCTAGGAAGGAAAGCTCTATGTCCACCCGTGAAGAGATCGCCGAAGGTCTCGCCGAGATCCTCGAAGAGGTCGCCGGAGTCAACCCCGCCGACGTCGCCGAGGAGAAGTCGTTCACCGACGACCTGGACGTCGACTCGCTGTCCATGGTCGAGGTCGTCGTGGCGGCCGAGGAGAAGTTCGGCGTGAAGATCCCGGATGACGAGGTGCCCAACCTCAAGACCGTCGGCGACGCCGTCTCGTACATCGAGAAGTCGCAGGCCTGAAATCCGCCGCCGGGGTCCTGGGCAGGGCACGGTCACCCCGGGAACCTGCCCAGGGCCCCGTCGTTAGGTCCGCTGTAAGGAGTGTTGTGCAGTGAGTGTTGAGGTCGTCGTCACCGGTATGGGGGCCACCACCCCGCTCGGCAGGGATGTCCCGTCGACCTGGGACGCCATGCTCGCCGGCAAGTCGGGGGTGTCGCCGCTGGTCCAGGACTGGGCCGCGCAGCTCACCGTGCGGATCGCCGCACAGCTCGCCGTCGAGCCCACCGAGCAGATCGACCGGGTGCAGGCCCGCCGGCTGGACCGCAGCGAGATGACCGCGATCCTGGCCGCCCGCGAGGCCTGGGCCGACGCCGGCTCGCCGGAGGTGGACAAGGACCGGCTCGCCGTCAGCGTGGGTACCGGCATCGGCGGAGCACAGACCCTGCTCAACCAGGACGACATCCTGGAGGCCAGCGGACCGCGCAAGGTCTCACCGCACACCGTGCCGATGCTCATGCCCAACGGGCCCGCCGCCTGGGTCGGCCTGGAGCTGGGCGCGCGCGCCGGCGTGCACTGCGTCGCGAGCGCGTGCGCCACCGGTGCCGAGGCGATCGCGCACGGCCTCGACCTGATCCGGCTCGGCCGCGCCGACGTCGTCGTCGCCGGCGGCACCGAGGCCGTGATCCACCCGCTGCCCATCGCCGGCTTCGCCTCGATGCGCGCCATGTCGGTGCGCAACGACGAGCCGGAGCGCGCCTCCCGCCCGTGGGACAAGGGCCGCGACGGCTTCGTCCTCGGCGAGGGCGCCGGCGTCATCGTCCTGGAGCGGGCCGAGCACGCCCGGGCCCGCGGCGCGCGCATCTACGCCCGTCTCGCCGGTGCCGGTCTCAGCTCCGACGGCTACGACATCGTCCAGCCGCACCCCGACGGCGACGGCGCGGTGCGGGCCATCGCGTTCGCGCTGCGCGACGCGGACATCGCGAAGGCCGACGTGGTGCACGTCAACGCCCACGCCACCTCCACTCCGGTCGGCGACCTGGCCGAGATCAAGGCCCTGCACCGGGCGCTCGGCGACCACCCCGTGATCACCTCGACCAAGTCGATGACCGGGCACCTGCTCGGCGCGGCCGGCGCGGTGGAGTCGATCGCGACGATCCTCGCCGTCTACCACGGCGTGGTGCCGCCGACCATCAACCTCGACGAGCCGGACGACGAGCTCGACCTGGACGTGGCCGCGCACAAGGCGCGCCACCTCGACATCCCGGCGGCGCTCAACAACTCCTTCGGGTTCGGCGGGCACAACGCGGCACTGGTCTTCGCCCGCGCCTGAAGCACCGCACCGCCTGGAGCCACCGGGACGTCGACCTGCGCACCCTCTTCGATCGCGGGCACGCTGCGCCTGCTCGCACCGCGCGACGACCCGGGCATGCCCGGCGCGCGCGGAGAGATCGACGGCACGCCCGTCGTCGCGTTCGCCAGCGACGCCACCCGAATTGGCGGCGCTGGGCGACGAGGGCTGCCGCCGGTTCGTCGACGCGATCGACACCGCCGTGCGGGAGCGGGTGCCGGTCATCGGCCTGTGGCACTCCGGCGGCGCCCGCATCGCCGAGGGCGTCGGGCAGGTCTTCGCGGCCATGGTCCGCGCGTCGGGCCGCGTGCCGCAGATCTCTGTCGTGCTCGGCCCGGCCGCCGGCGGCGCCGTCGCCGCTGCGGCCCTGCGATGGGCTCCTTGCACATCATGCAAGGTACTATGCAGAGTGTGCAAGCTAGGTCTCGGCTGCTTCCGCTGCTGCGCTCGCCGCTGCTGGGCGAGCTGCTGGCGTGGCTCTATCTGCACCCGGAGATGAGCTGCTCGGTGACCGAGCTGGCCCGCCAGTTCGGGGTATCCCAGTCGACCGTCAGCCGGGAGGCCGACCAGCTTGCCCAGGCCGGCCTCGTGCACGAGGAGCGGAGGGGAAACCTGCGCCTGGTGCGAGCGGACCTCACCAACCCCCTCGCTCGCCCGCTCACCGAGCTGTTGACGTTGACCTACGGTCCGGCCGCCGTCCTGGCCGATCTGCTTCCATCCGTGGATGGGGTGGATGAGGCGTACATCTACGGTTCATGGGCGGCCCGTTATGCAGGCGAAGCCGGCCCTCCACCGCGTGACGTCGATGTGTTGGTGGTGGGCGACGCGGACGAGGACGACCTGGCGGACGCGGCCCGCTCCGCCGAACAGCGACTGGGCCGAGAGGTCAACATTCACCGCGTGTCCGCGGTAGCCTGGCGATCGGCCGGCGACGATCCCTTCCTGGCATCGGTGCGGTCACGCCCGTCGTACCCCATCGTGAAACCCGGAGACCGGTCGTGAGATGGCAGCAGGGCCGCGAGGCCTTGGACGGCATGATCGCGCGGGGCGAGTTGGAGCGCGTGCCAGCCAGTCGCGACCACGCCGACCTCTTGTTGTCCCAGGCGCGCCGGCATCTCGCCTCAGCGGGCGCCATCGCGGATTCCGACCCAGCTGGCGCCTATTAACTGCTGTACGACGCCGCGCGCAAGGCGCTCGCCGCAGTGCTGGAGAACCAGGGTGTGCGAGCTACGAGCCGAGGCGGGCACATCGCGGTACGTGACGCGGTGTCGGCTCAGCTCGACCCGCCGCTCGGTGCAGTGCTGCGCCCCTTCGATCGCCTCCGACGTCGCCGCAACCAGCTCGAGTACCCCGCCGCGGCAGCGCCCAGCATCAGCGCGGAAGAGGTCGAGCGCGATGTGCCCAAGGTCGAGCAGATCGTCGACGTCGCCGCCAGAGTGCTGGACCAAATGAGTCCACTGTGACCGTACAAGAGCTGGGCCGAGGCCGGGGCCGTGCGGGGCGTGCTGGCAAAATCGCGGCATGAGCGGTCCCGAGTTGGTCCTGGTCCTGCGCTATCGCAAGGCGGTGACGTACGGCTTCCACGTGCTGCTGGGCGCGCTGGAAGAACATGAGACCGCGACGCGGTACGAGGTCCGGTTCGGAGACACGCCGGAGTCGACTGCGGAGCACGTCCAGGCGGCACATGCATCGGGAGCGAAGGTCCTGGTCCTGTGGTCGTTCTACTCGCCCGACGCGGCCGCGCTGGCCGAGGAGCTTGCCGCCATCAAGCGGACCGCCCCGGGCGCGGTCCATGTGGCGGGCGGCGTCCACGCCACCGCGGAGCCGGTGCAGACCCTCGACGCGGGGTGGGACATCGCCGCCGTGGGCGAGGGCGAGAGCACCCTGCTCGCCCTGGTCGACAACGGGGGCGACCCGGCTGGGGTCACGGGGCTGGTCTACCGCGACGGCAGCGGCAACGTCGTGCGGACCGGCAAGGCGCACCGCGAGCCGCTGGGCCGATACCGGGCGTTCCCGCTGACGTACAAGCGGATGAACCCGATCGAGATCACCCGCGGCTGCGTGTACGCGTGCCGGTTCTGCCAGACGCCGTTCATGTTCTCCGCGCGGTTCCGGCATCGCAGCGTCGAGAACGTGCGGTGGCACGTCGACCGGATGCGCGAGTTCGGCAAGCGCGACGTGCGGTTCATCACGCCGACCTCGCTGTCCTACGGCGCCGACGACGAGGAGCCAAACCTGCCCGCCGTCGAGGAACTGCTGGCCTCCTGCAAGGAGGGCATCGGGCCGCACGGGCGGGTCTTCTTCGGCTCGTTTCCCAGCGAGATCCGGCCCGAGCACATGAGCGTCGAGGCGCTGCGCCTGGTGAAGAAGTACTGCGCCAACGACAACCTCATCGTCGGCGCCCAGTCCGGGTCGGAGCGGGTGCTGGAGGCGGCCAAGCGCGGCCACGACGTCGAGTCGGTGCGGCGCGCGGTGCGGCTGGGCGTTGCCGAGGGGTTCCGGATCAACGTTGACATGATCTTCGGGATGCCGGGGGAGGACCCGGCCGACGCGGAGGCCTCGCTGAAGCTGGCGCAGGAGCTCGCCGCGCTCGGGGCGCGCATCCACTCGCACGTGTTCATGCCGCTGCCGGGCACGCCGTGGCGGGACGCGCCGCCCGGTGACGTCGACCCGGAGACGATCCGGGCGGTGTCGCGGCTGGCGCAGCAGGGTGCGCTCTACGGGCACTGGCAGAAGCAGCGCGAGCACGCGGTACGGCTCGCGGCCGCCGCGGAGGCGCACCCACGGCCCGGGCGGAGCAGCACGTTGTTGCCGATCCGCCCGGCGTCCGAACAGGCGGGCACCCCGTAGCTCCGGGTCCGAGGCCCGTCTGACGGCCGCCACGGAAGCTCAGTCGAGCCAGACCACGATCCCGGTCCAGCCGGTGAGCACGGCGGCGGCGCCGGCGCGGATGGCGGCGGCGCAGCGCTCGGCGGTGAACGAGGCGGCGTCGTACGTCGAGGACATGCCCAGGCCCTCGCCGCGGAACGACGCGCCGGACCAGTCGACCGCGGTCACGTTGTGCGTGGGCTCGGCCAGCTCCGCGCCCACGACGAGGAACTGCTGCGACAGGTGGCTCGCGGTGACCACGGTGAGCGGGTCGATGAGGTCGTTGCCGGCGCTGACGACGAGGTCCGGCTTCAGGTCGATGGCCCGCACGATGCCGGCGACGAGGTCGTCGTGGTCGGCGACCACGGTGCGCAGGTCGACGCGCTCGGCGGCGGCCCAGTCCCGCACCGCCGTCATGAGGGCCCTGGTCGGGGCGTCGTCGCCCGCGGTCAGCAGCACCACGCGGTAGCCCTTCGACGGGTGCACCCCGTCCCAGGAGCCGGGCCGGGGCGTGATGGTCGACTCCGGGGACGGCGAGACGGACGGGTCGATGAACCCCGGGCCGAGGGTACCGACGGCGGCGGGCGCGGGGCGCGGCCGGGACCAGTCGTCCCCGCCGGAGCCGCAGCCGGTCACGAGCGCGGCGGCCAAAGCGAGTACGGCGGCGGCCCGAAGCGTGGGGGGCAAGGCGATCGTCCTCTCCGATCGTCGGGTCCAAGGTGACGGGATGCATCCTCCGGCCTGAGCCGGGCCCGGGGTACTGCTGCGGGAAGTTGTTCTTGAGCGGTTCGTCGGCGGGGCGGCTCGCGTTCATCCGTGGCGTGCAACGTGCTCTGGCCAACCGAAGGAGCAGCATGTCGCAACGCGTCCTCGTCACCGCCGCCGCGATCGTCGCGGCGGTGATCGCCGTGCTGAGCCCCGACACGGCGTTCGCGCACGGGTTCTCCTCCACGGTGTACGTCAACGTCACCGCCGACGAGCAGGGCCAGGTCCGGACGGCGCTGGAGCTCGAGTACGACCTCTTCGTGGTCTCCGCCGCCGACGCCGAGCACGAGGATCCGCTCTTCCGGGCGGGCAATGCCGCGTTCGAGGCGCAGGACACCGCCGGGCAGGCCGCGGCGCTCAACGCCCACGCGGATGCGGCCGTGCGGTACGTCACCGGGCGCTTCGCGGTCACCGCGGGCGGCCGGGCCTGCGCGCCGGCGCGGGTTGGCGACTTCACGATGGGCCGGCGGGAGGACGTGCCGTACGCGAGCCTGCTGCTCGACTGGTCGTGCCCGGGCGCCGGTGCGCACGAGGTGCGCACCGGGCTGTTCGCCGACGCCGAGGGCTACGTCAAGGGCGTCAAGACGATCGTCACGTACGACATCGACGGCCGCTCGGGCAGCGCCGCGCTGGACGCGGGGCACCCGTCGTTCTCGACCGGCCAGGCGTGGTACGAGCGGTTCTGGGAGTTCTTCCGGCTCGGCGCCGAGCACCTGCTGAGCGGCATCGACCACATCCTGTTCCTGCTCGCGCTGATCGCCGGGTCGCGGCGGCCGCGCGAGATCGTGCTGGCGGCCACGAGCTTCACCCTGGCGCACTCGGTGACGTTCATGCTTGCCGCGCTGGGCCTGGTCGACGTGCCCGCGCGGATCGTGGAGCCGGTCATCGCGCTGTCGATCGCCGTGGTGGCCGGCTGGCACCTGTGGCGGCTCCGGCGCCACGGCGAGCACTCGGCCGATCTGGGCGAAGACGGGCTGGACCGGTCGGGCTGGACCCGCCTCGGGGTCGTGTTCTGCTTCGGGCTCGTGCACGGCCTGGGCTTCGCGGGCGCGCTGGGCATCGACGAGGCGTGGTCGTGGACCCTGCTGTGGTCCCTGCTGGTGTTCAACGTCGGCATCGAGGTCGTGCAGCTGGGGATCATCGCCGTCGCCTTCCCGCTGCTGATCGTGCTGCGCCGCCGCTCGCCGCGGGCCGGCCTGTGGGCGACGGGCGTGATCGCCGCGGGGGTGTCCGTTATGGGGTTGATCTGGTTCGTCCAGCGGGTGTTCGGGCTGTAAGTCCCGCGGGCGTGCAACTGGCCGCAAGATCGCGTTCATGCCGGCGTCATGGGCCGGCGAGAGGTTGACCTCGCCTGTATCCGTATCCCCGTCGGACAAGGGAAGAAATTGATGAAGTTAGACACCCGTCGTGTGGCCGCAGGGGCCACCGCGGCGCTCGTGGGCCTGGCCGTGGCCCTCGGCAGTGGCGTGGGTTCCCCCGCCGCCGCCGCGGACCCGGCCGCGCTCACGGGCATCATCCTCGGCGTCGGCGCCAACGAGTCCCAGCGCATCGTGACCTGGTACTCCTCGGCCGACACCGCGCAGAAGGTCCAGCTCGCCCCGACCGCGTCGCTGGTGGGCGGTGAGTTCCCGGCGTCGGCGGCCACCTTCGCGGCCGTCGGCGCGGCGAACATCGCCACCAGTGGCGGTTACAACCGTCACGCGACGCTCACCGGCCTGCTGGAGCACACCGCGTACTCCTACCGGGTCGGTACCGAGGGCAACTGGTCGCCGGCCTATGCCTTCAAGACGCAGGACTACGAGGGCGACTACGACTTCCTGTTCTACGGCGACCCGCAGATCGGCTCGTCGGGCGACCTGGCCAAGGACCAGGCCGGCTGGCAGGACACCCTCGACGTCTCGCTCGCGGCCAACCCGAACGCCGAGCTGCTGGTGTCGGGCGGCGACCAGGTCGAGACGGCCAACACCGAGGCCCAGTGGACCGCGTTCCTCGCCCCCGACAAGCTGCGGCAGTACCCGTGGGCGGCGACGATCGGCAACCACGATGTCGGCGGCAAGGCCTACGAGCAGCACCTGTTCACCCCCAACACCGACCGTTCGGCCCCGCTGTACGCCAACGGGAACCCGGCGTCGAACACGTCGGGCGGCAACTACTGGTTCATCTACAAGGATGTGCTGTTCATCGACCTGAACAGCAACAGCTACGCCACGACCCAGGGCGGCGGCGGCGACGCGGCGCACATCGCGTACATCACCGACGTCATCAACCAGCACGGCGCCGAGGCCAAGTGGAAGGTGCTCGTCTTCCACCACGCGATCTACTCGCCGGCCTCCCACGCCAAGGACGGGGACGCCAAGGTGCGCCGGGTCGACTTCCCGACCGCCTTCTCCAACCTCGGCGTCGACCTCGTTCTGCAGGGCCACGACCACAGCTACTCCCGCAGCTACGAGATCAAGAACGGTGCGAAGGCGAACCCGGCCGAGCAGCCCGGGGCCGCCGACGTGTACCCCGGCCCGGGCGGCGTCATCTACGTGACGGCGAACTCGGCCTCGGGCTCGAAGTACTACGACATCACCGCGCCGGACAAGAGCGCCACGAGCGGCGCCGGCAACGGTGCCGACCCGCTCAACCCGAGCAGCTACTGGTACAACTCGGCCCAGAACCAGGAGCACGTCCGCTCCTACGTGAAGGTCCAGGTCCGCAACGACCGGCTCGTCGTGGAGAACGTCCGCAGCGGCACCTGCGCGGCGCCGAACCCGGCGGTCGAGCGCGGTCTCAGCTGCAGCAACACCCCGGCGGGCCAGCCGGTCGGCTCGATCGTCGACAAGGTGACGGTGCACCCGTACAACGCCGACGGCCAGCAGCTGCAGGTCAACGTGCCCAACGCCGCCCCCGGTGAGTTCGGCTGGACGATCGACGGCTACAACGGCCTGGTGGACCTGGGCACCGCCCAGGAGCGCAACGGCGACTACTTCGCCGCGACCGGCAACCTCAACCCGATCACCGTGTCGGACAGCCGCCGTTCGCAGGCCCCGTGGGCGATCTCGGCCAGCGTGAGCGACTTCCGGGATGCCGGCAAGACGTTCTCGGGCGCCTACCTCGGCTGGACGCCGCGGGTGCTCAACGCCGGCGCCGGTGTGAAGGCCAGCGCGGCGGTCCCGTCCCGGTACGACGACCAGGGCCAGGGCCTGTCCGTCTCGCGCGGGCTCGGCTGGGCCGACCAGGGTCACCCGCGGGGCAGCGCCCAGCTGGGGGCCGAGCTCGACCTGAAGATCCCGGCCAGCGTCGAGAAGGGCGACTACCGCGCCACGCTCACGATCACCGCGCTGAGCAGCTGACCGGATCCGTTCCATCCGGCGGGCAGGGCCTTCGGGCCCTCCCGCCGGTGTTCCACGTCCTGCCCAGTCCGCCCACCCCGGAGAACCCCAGATGCAGCACCGGAAGAACGTCGTTCGCATCGCCGTCGTGGCGTTGCTCGCCGCCTTCGCCCTCGCCGGCCCGGGCGCAGGTCCCGCGCTGGCCGCGGACGGCGATGTGGCCTGGACCGTCCGGACGGTCTCGAACAGCTACGGCGCCGACCGGTCGAGCTTCAGCCACGCCGTCAACCCCGGTGGACAGGTCAAGGACGCCATGGTCGTGGCCAACCGCGGCAAGGCCCCGGTCAACCTCACGGTGTACGCCGGCGACGGCTACACGACCGAGACGGGCCAGCTCGACCTGCTCACCAGGGACAAGAAGTCCGTCGGCATCGGCGCCTGGCTGCGCGCCGACGGCGACACCGTCGCGCTGCAGCCCGGGCAGAGCGCCGAGGTCCCCTTCACGATCAGCGTCCCGGGCAACGCCACGCCCGGCGACTACGCCGGCGGCATCGTCACCGCCCTGACCCAGCCCGACACCACGCGGGGCATCAACGTGGAGCGGCGCCTCGGCATCCGGGTCAAGCTGCGGGTGGGCGGCGACCTCAAGCCGGGCCTCGCGATCGAGGACCTGCGCGTGACGTACGACGGCGACGCGGTCGTCAGCTACACGATCCACAACACCGGCAACGCCATCCTCTCGGCCGACCAGGCGGTGTCGATCGCGGGCCCGTTCGGCTGGGCGCGCACCGACGCGGCCAAGATCGCGGCGCCGCCGGACCTGCTGCCCGGCGAGACGTGGAAGGTGACCGCGACGGTCAAGGGCGTGGCCCGCACGGGCCGGATCACCGTGACCACGACGCTCACGCCCCGGCTCGCCGACGCGTCCGGCTCGACCACCTCGCTCCCGGCGGTCCGGGCCGAGGCGCACGCCTGGGCCGTGCCGTGGATGTGGCTGCTGGTCGCCGTCGCGGTGATCGCGCTTGCCGTCGGCGCGTCGCTCCTGCTGCGCCGCGTCCGGGCCCGGGGCAAGGAGCGCGAGGACGCCCGGGTGCGGGAGGCCGTGGAGAAGGCGCTGCGCGAGGAGAAGGCCAGGACGAGCTGAGCCCCGCGGCAGTACGGGTCAGGCCGGCGGGGTGACCGCGTAGACCGGGGCCGAGCGCGGCGAGCGGTTGCCCAGCAGGCCGCGGGCGTAGACCGCGAACGTGTACTCCGTCGAGCCCTTCAGCCCGCGCAGCGTCACGTCGGCGTGGGTGGTCGTCAGCATGCGGGACTCCGACGCGCCGCTGACCGCCACGACCGCGTAGGTCGTACCGCTGGAGCCGCGCTTCCACGTCAGCCGCACGCTGTTCGAGGTCACGTCGGCGACCCTCAGCCGCACCGGGGTGCCCCGCGGCGCGGTGGCGGCTTCCGCCGTACCGTTGCGGAAGACCGTCGCCTCCCGGGTGCCCGTCGAGATGCCGTTGGGGCCGGTCAGGAACCGCTTGCCCCAGGCCGTGCGGCTGGCCGGGTCGAAGTCCTGGACCAGGTCGAGATAGCTGAACTCCTGCTCGTTGCCGCTCCACGACCAGCCGAGGTAGCCCAGGTCGTGCCCCTCCGCGTAGGCCATGATGGCGTCCTCGTCGGGGTCGCCCCACTGGTGCTCGCCGGAGAACTCGCCGATGACGAGCGGTAGTTTGCGCCGGGTGAACGAGGTCAGGTACGAGTTGACCTTCGCGGCGTTGTCGAACTCGCCGTACATGTGGATGTCGAACACCGTGTTGCCGGTCGGGTCGGCGGCGCGGACCTTCTCGGCGTTGTCGCGCATCACGAACGCCTCGTCCTGGCCCCACCCGGGCCCGTCGACCATGAGGGTGTGCCGGAAGCCGGCCGCGCGCAGCGCCCGGACGGCGTCGCTGGTCTGCCCTACCCACGGCCAGTCCCCGCCCACGCCGAACGGCTCGTTGGCGATGTTGATGATGATGTGGTCCTCCTGGCCGGTCAGCTCGGCGCGCACCGACTTCCAGAACCGCACCGCCTCGGCGATGGTGGTCGCCTTCTTGTCCTGGCCCCAGCCGGTGGTGTCGTGCGCGTCGAGGACGCAGATCAGCCGCTGCCGGCGGCACAGCTCGACGATCGTGCGGATCTCCTCCGGCCTGGTCCGCCGGAACTGGTGGCCCATGCCGAGCGGCACCCGCACCGAGTTGGCGCCCGCCGCCTTGATCGCGGTGAACGAGGCGTTCTTGTCGGGGTACCAGATGAAGTCGTGGTTGACCCCGCGCAGCACCAGGTCGCTGCCGTTGGCCTCGACGAGCCGGCCGTCGCGGACGCGGATGCCGTCCGTGGGCTCGGCCGCGCCGGCGGGGGCGGGCAGCAGGATCGCGGCCGCGGCGAGCAGGGCAAGGGCCAGCACGCTCCTCATGGCAGCGGCGGCTACCCGGGGCCGGGCCGGTGTACCGGGCGGCCCGGGGTGAACCACCGGGCGCCGCGGGCCATGTCCCGCGACGCTGCGCCGGATCCGGTTGTACGGTCGGGAACGCCGGGCTGACCGGCCGGCCTGTCCGACCCCTGGGAAGGAGCCTTGGTGCGCGACTTCGAGGCGTCGGTGGCGGCGTTCTTCCGGGCGGTGTCGTTCGAGGCGGGCGAGCGCCCCGACTACGAGGCGATCCGCGGTCTGTTCGTACCCAAGGGCCTGCTGATCCGCGCGCTGGAGACCCCGCCGGAGATCAGGGACGTCGACGGGTTCATCGGGCCGCGGCTGGAGCAGGTGCGCTCGGGGAAGCTGACCGAGTTCGCCGAGTCGGAGATCTCGGGCGAGACGCGGGTCTTCGGCAACGTGGCCCAGCGCTGGAGCCACTACGACAAGCGCGGCGTCCTCGACGGCAACACCTTCGCGGCACGGGGCTGGGTCTCCACCCAGTTCGCCCGCACCCGGGGCGGCTGGCTGATCACGGCAATGGCATGGGACGACGAGCGCTGAGCTCCTCGCGGCAGTGCGACTCCTCGTGCGGCACCTGGATGCCCTGCTCGACAGCGTCGGCGGCGGCGGCCTCGGCGATGCGCTCGAGCACGTCCGCGAGCCGGCCGAGGGTCTCGTCGTCGAGGCGGTCGAGCAGCCGGCGCTGCGCCCGCAGGCCGCCGTCGCTGATCTGGGCGAGGGTCTGCCGGCCGGTGGGGGAGAGGTGGATGCGCCGGACGCGCCGGTCGTGCGGGTCTTCGGTGCGCGTCACGTAACCCTGCGCGACCATCCGGTCGATGATCCCCGACAGGGTGGCCAGGGTCACACCGAGGTGACGGGTGAGCGACTGCGAGGACATCCCGTCATGCCGGGAGAGCAGTAATAGCACCTTGAGCTGTTGCATCGTGAGGTTTACTGAGAACAGCGGGTTGCTGCGGTCGTACGCGAGCAGGGCGCGCATCCGCTCCTCCGCCGTCGTGACGCGGTGCAGAAGTGCTTCCCTGTGAGTATTCACAGCAATGTTTTACCCCCTGGATGAACTTTGCGCGAGGCGAACGGTTAGCATCGCACGAACTAACGTCTGTCTTAGCCGATCGGAAGAAGACTCCAGACATGTCGTTTCTCGCCCGGCTCAGTTTGGCGAACCGGGGGCTGGTCGCGATCATCGCGATCGTCGTCCTGGGCTTCGGCGCCATTGCCATCCCTTCCCTGAAACAACAGCTCATCCCCTCGATCGACTTCCCGGCCGCGTTCGTGGTCGCCCCCTACCCGGGCGTGTCACCGGACATCGTCGAGGAGCAGGTGGCCAAGCCGATCGAGGGTGCACTGCAGGGCGTGCCCGGCCTGACCGACATCACCTCGACCAGCCGCGAGGGCGTCGCGACGGTCCAGGTGTCCTTCGAGTTCGGCTCCTCGATCGACGACATCACCAACAAGATGAACACGGCCATCACGCGCATCCGCTCGCAGCTGCCGTCGACCGTCGAGCCGCAGGTCATCGCCGGCTCCACCGACGACCTGCCGGCCGTGGTGCTCGCCGCGTCCCGCTCGGGCGACCAGATCGCCTTCGCGCAGCAGCTCCACCAGGTCGTCGTGCCCGAGCTGCAGGGGATCGAGGGGGTGCGGCAGGTCGAGGTCACCGGCGCCGCGACGCAGCACGTGCTCATCACGCTGAACCCGCAGAAGGCGTTCCCGGCCGGGGTCAACGCGCAGTCGCTGACCGCCGCGCTCAAGTCCAACGGCGTGTCCTTCCCCGCCGGCACCCTGACCGAGGGCGACAAGTCCCTCGCGGTGCAGGTCGGCGGCACCCTGGCCACGATCGACGAGCTCAAGAACCTCAACGTCACGCCCACCGCCAAGCTCGGTGACGTGGCCACGGTCGAGCTCAAGCCGGTCGATGCGACCTCGATCACGCGTACCGGCGGCAAGGCCAGCCTCGGCATCTCGGTCACCGCATCGCCCGACGGCAACGCCGTGAAGATCAGCCACGCGGTCCGGGACAAGCTCGCCGACCTCGAGAAGCAGCTCGGCGGCGACACGAAGATCACCTCGGTCTTCGACCAGGCGCCGTTCGTGGAGAAGTCCATCAAGGGCCTGTCCACGGAGGGCGGCCTGGGGCTGCTCTTCGCCGTCATCGTGATCCTCGTGTTCCTGGTGTCGATCCGCTCGACGCTGGTCACCGCGGTGTCGATCCCGCTGTCGGTGGTCGTGGCGCTGATCGGCCTGTGGATCGGCGACTACTCGCTCAACCTGCTCACGCTGGGCGCCCTCACCATCGCCGTCGGCCGGGTCGTGGACGACTCGATCGTGGTGCTCGAGAACATCAAGCGACATCTGGAGTACGGCGAGGCCAAAGTCGACGCCATCCTCACCGGCGTACGTGAGGTGACCGGGGCGGTCGTCGCCTCCACGCTCACCACCGTCGCCGTGTTCCTGCCGATCGGCCTCGTCGGCGGCCTGGCCGGCGAGCTGTTCCGGCCGTTCGCCATCACCATCGCGGTGGCGCTGCTCGCCTCGCTGCTCGTCTCGCTGACCATCGTGCCGGTCATGGCGTACTGGTTCCTGCGCCAGCCGAAGGCGCTCGGCGTCGAGGAGCGCGAGGCGATCGAGGCCCGTGCGCTGGAGAAGGAGCGCCGCAACCCGCTGCAGCGCACCTACGTGCCGATCGTCAGCTGGGTGACCAAGAGCCGCGCCACCCGCTGGGCCACCATCGCGGTCAGCATCGTGGTGTTCATCGTCACCCTGGGCCTGGCCAGCACGCTGAAGACCAACTTCATCGACCAGTCCGGCCAGACGGAGTTCTCCATCTCGCAGGAGCTGCCGGTCGGCTCCAGCCTCGCCACCACCGACGCCGCGGCCAAGAAGATCGAGGACATGCTCGCGGCGCGCGGCGACATCGAGGCGTACCAGGCCACCATCGGCGCCTCCGCAGGCTTCGGCTTCGCCGGCGCCCAGTCGGCCAACACGGCCAACTTCTCGGTGAGCGCCAAGCACGACGCCAAGGTCGACAAGGTGATCGACGAGCTGCGCACCCAGGTCGCGGCGGCCGGCGCGGGCCTGGGCAAGGTGAAGATCACCGCGGGCGGTGGCGGCGGCGCCAGCGACCAGCTCCAGGTCATCGTCAAGGCCAACAACCCCGGCGACCTCACCAAGGCCGCCGGCCAGGTCGAGCAGGCGATGAAGGGCGTCACCGGCATCGCCGACGTGGAGAGCAACCTCGCGGCCAGCAACCCGCGCATCGACGTGCACGTCCGGCGGGACGTGGCGGCGAAGTACGGGCTGTCGGACGCGGCCGTCGGCGGGATCGTCTCCGCGGCGTACCGCGGCCAGACCCTCACCCAGCTCACCGTCGACGGTTCGCAGCGCGACCTCGTCCTGCGCTCCGGCCCGGCGCCGGCCTCGCTGGACGAGCTCAAGGCGCTGCAGATCCCGGTGCCGGGCACCCCGCCGTTCGTGCGTCTCGACCAGATCGCCGACGTCGCGCAGGGCGCCGGCCCGGTCGCCATCACGCGCATCGACGGCAATCGCAGCGCCTCGATCACCGGCCGGGCGGCCGGCGACAACCTCGGCAAGGTCTCGACCGACCTGAAGAAGAAGCTCGACGCCCTCGACCTGCCGGCCGGCGCGACGGTCTCCCTCGGCGGCGTCAGCCAGCAGCAGCAGGAGACCTTCGGCCAGCTCGGCCTGGCGATGCTCGCCGCGATCGCGATCGTCTTCATCATCATGGTGGCGACGTTCCGCAGCGTGGCCCAGCCGCTGATCCTGCTGGTCTCGATCCCGTTCGCGGCGACCGGCGCGATCATCCTGCTGCTGGCCACGAACACCCCGCTGGGCCTGCCCGCCATGATCGGCGTGCTGATGCTCATCGGCATCGTGGTCACCAACGCGATCGTGTTGATGGACCTCATCAACCAGTACCGCGAGGCCGGAATGCCGATCCGCGAGGCGGTCGTCGAGGGCGGCCGGCGCCGGCTACGCCCGATCCTCATGACCGCGGTGGCGACGATCTGCGCGCTGCTGCCGATGGCGATCGGCCTCACCGGCGAGGGCGGGTTCATCTCGCAGCCGCTGGCCATCGTGGTCATCGGCGGCCTGATCAGCTCGACGCTGCTCACCCTGGTGCTGGTCCCGACCCTCTACTCGATGGTCGAGAGCACGAAGGAGCGCCGCCGCCAGCGCCGCGAGGGCCGGCACGCCTCGCCGTTGACGGCCCTGGAAGCGGAAGGCGGCGAGCCGGACGGCCGGCACCGCGTCGACCCGCTGGAGCCCGCACCCTCTCTGTAATCGCTTCGCGCACGCGGCCGGCCACCCTTAGGGGTGGCCGGCCGTTTTTTCAGGGTTGTGCAAACAGGTTTATAGCGTAAAGCTGTTTGCATGACGCCCGTCGATGACGATGCGCCGCCGGCCTCGGCCGCCGAGTCGCTCGAGCTCATCCGCCGGGAGCAGGCCGCAGCGGCCCGCACCATGGCGCTCAACCCGTTGCTGTACTACATGCCCTGGGGCGGCGCCTGGCTCATCGGCTTCGGGCTGCTCTTCCTGCGATACGGCCCGGACGGGCGCGTCTTCGTCGACCTGCCCGCCTGGCTGCCCCTGGCGAGCCTGTTCGCCCTGATGGCACTCGCGATGGCCAGCACCGCGCTGGTGTCGGCCGTGCGCGGGCGGGGCCTGGAGGGCCGCTCGTCCTGGCAGGGCACCGCGTTCGGCCTCGCGTGGTTCTTCTCCTTCGCCGGCGTGGGCACCACGACGAACCGCTTCGCCCAGTTCCTTCCCGAGGCCGAACGGGGCCTGCTGTGGGCTTGCTCGTCGGTCGGGCTGGTCGGCGCCCTGTACATGGCCGGCGCCGCCCTCTGGATGTCCCGGGACATGTTTGTCCTCGGCGCGTGGCTGACGGTCATCAACATCGCCGGCGTTCTGGCGGGACCCGGCTGGCACTCGCTGCTCATCTCGCTCGGCGGAGGCGGCGGCCTGTGCCTGCTCGGCATCCTCCTGCACCTGCGCGCCCGCCCGGCCAGCCGGGCGTGAGCGCAGGGATCGGCATGAGCGAAGCGGAGGGATCGACGTGGCTGACCTCGATCCGGTGATCCACGCCCAGGCGCGGTTGCGCATCATGGCGGCCCTGTCGAGCCTCGGCGACGGCGACCGGATGACCTTCCCGAGGCTGCAGCAGCTGCTCGACATGACCGCCGGCAACCTCTCGGTGCACCTGACGAAGCTCGAGCAGGCCGGCTACGTCGAGGTCGTCAAGAGCTTCCGCGGCCGCACGCCGACCACCTCGGCCGGCCTCACCAACCGGGGCCGGGCCGCCTTCGACGACTACACCAACGCCCTCCGGGCCCTCATCGACCCACCCAAGGAGCCGTGATGATGCTCGCCCGCACCGTCGAGGTCAGCCGCCGCTACGGCGACACCCTGGCCCTCGACCGTGTGACCCTGGACATCCCGCAGGGCGGCGTCGTCGGCTTGCTCGGCCCCAACGGCGCGGGCAAGTCGACGCTGATCAACCTGCTCGTCGGCCTGCGCCGCCCGACGAGCGGCACCGTCGAGCTCTTCGGCGGCGACCCGCGCGACCCGGCGAGCCGCCGCCGGATCGGCGTCACCCCGCAGGAGACCGGCCTGCCGTCCACCCTGCGCGTGCGCGAGTGCCTGGAGTTCGTGGCGCGCCATTTCCCGGATCCGGTACCGCACGGCGAGATCCTCGACCGCTTCGGGCTGAACGACGTGGCCCGCCGCCAGACCGGCGCGCTCTCCGGCGGCCAGAAGCGTCGCCTCGCCGTGGCCCTGGCCTTCGTCGGCCGGCCGCGCCTGGTCTTCCTGGACGAGCCCACCACCGGCCTGGACGTGCAGGCCCGCCGCGCCCTGTGGGATGCCGTGCGCACCTTCGCCGACGACGGCGGCACGGTCCTGCTCACCAGCCACTACCTGGAGGAGATCGAGGCCCTCGCCGACCGGGTCGTCGTCATCGGCCACGGCCGCGTCCTGGCCGACGACACCGTGGAGGCGATCCGCGGCATGGTCGGCATCCACCGCGTCACCCTGACCACCGGACCCGAGGCCGCCGGCCTGCCCGGCCTGCCGGGAGTCGTCGGCGTCGAGCACGCCGACGGGCGCACATCCCTGCTCACCCCCGACGCCGACCAGCTCGTCCGCGACCTGGTGCACGCCGGCGTGCCGTTCCGCGGCCTGCAGGTCCAGCCGACCACCCTCGAAGAGGCGTTCCTCACCCTGACCGGAAAGTAGCGTAGATGTCCTCCCTGGTCCTGACCCACGCCCGCTTCCGCATCCTGGAGACCGCCCGCATCCCGATCGCCGTGCTCGGCGGCGCCTTCTTCCCGGCCGCGTCGATGCTCTTCTTCGTCGTCCCCTTCGCCGGTGACGACCCGGCCGGCGCCACCTACGCCACCGCGTCGATGGTCATGTTCGCGGTGATGACGAGCTCACTGTTCACCTACGGCGTCGGCGTCTCCGGCGACCGCGCCCAGCCCTGGGACCCGTACACCCGCACCCTCCCGGCCGGCCCCGCGGCGGCCTTCGCGGGCCGCATCCTCTCGGGCCTGACCTTCATGGCCCTGTCCCTCCTTCCCGTGGTGCTCATCGGCTGGCTCTTCACCGCCGCGACGGCCACCGCCGGCGGCCTGCTGCTCTCCGTGGCCGCCGTCGTGGCCGGCGCCCTGCCGTTCACCTTCATGGGCCTCGCGATCGGCTACGCCCTGCCGATGAAGGCCGCCCTGGCGGTAGCGCAGATAGTCTTCTTCCCGCTCGCCTTCGGCGGCGGCCTCCTGTCGGCCCCGAGCCAGGCCCCGTCCTTCGTCGAGACCATCGCCCCGTATCTCCCGACCCGCGGCGCCGTGGAACTGGTCTGGGCCGCCGTGGGCGACTTCCACGTCTCAGCGACGTCGATGATCTCGCTGGCCGCCTGGACCGTGGCCATGGCCGCCCTGGCCGCGTGGGCCTTCCGCCGCGACGAGGGCGCAAGGTTCAGCTGACCGGTTTCGCTTCTCCGCCGCCTGCTGCGCCGCGACAACGACGGGGGTGACGCAGCGGCGAGACGGCGTGCCGGTTCCCTGAGGCCCAGGGAACCGGCACGCCCGTCCGTGGCGCGGGATCGTGTTCAACAAAGCCGTAGAGCACACCCGTTCCGCAGCGGGAGCGGGTGACCTGGCCAGCGAAGCGCAGCCAGTGCCGATGCGCAGCGAGGCATGGGGGGTGCGGGGTGGGAACCCCCCGCCGCGCCGCGCCGGAGGCGCCGCCGGCCAGGAACTGCGCCGCCGGCTAGGAACTGCGCGGGCAGCGGTGGATCGGGCGGCGGGGGATGCGGGCCGGGCGGCGGATCGACACCAGACGGGCGGAGCGCACCACGGGTCGCTTCGCCGAGGCGGGGGTGCCGGCGGCCCCCGCCGCGTCGGAGACGGCCGCGAGGTGCGAGGACAGCGCGGCGTGCAGCAGCGTCGGCGACGGCTGCAGCGTGACCGTCGGCGGGTCGGTGCGGCGGTTCAGCGGCTGGTGGGTGCGCTGCGCCGGCACATACGGCCGGGTCGCCGCGGATGCACCAGCGCCGCGCCGCTCGGGGCGCTGCGGGGGCGGGCCGGCGGCGTCCGGCTCGGCCGGGGCGTCCTTCTCAGGGCGCGTCACGATGAACGCGACCACCGCCGCCACGACGACCGGGACCAGGTAGAGGAGGGCTCCGGCGTATTGCTCGGCCACGACGACTCCCAACGCTGCACACGACTGACCTGGGCAACGCTACGGATTCCGCCGCACTCACCGTGTCATCCGGTCGGATCTGGATGCAAGTCCGGGCGGGGTGCAGCTGCGGTGCAAACTTGGCCGTACCACTCGAAGGACCTCCGAGGGGTGCGCTCCTGCGTGTCGAAGTCGACGTGGACCAGGCCGAAGCGCTGGTGGTAGCCCTCCGCCCACTCGAAGTTGTCCAGCAGCGACCAGGTGCAGTAGCCGTGTACCTCCACGCCGGCGTCCATCGCGTCGCGCACCGCCCGCAGGTCGCCGGCGATGTAGTCGATGCGGAACTGGTCGTCGATGTCCGGCCAGGAGCAGCCGCTCTCGGTGATCCAGATCGGCGGGAGCTTGTCGCCGTAGCGCTCCTTGAGGCCGGTGAGCAACTGGCGGAGGCCGTCGGGGACGACCGGCCAGTCGAAGGCCGTCTGCGGGTACCCCTCGATCGGCAGCCGGGCGAACGGCAGCGGGTCGCCGGACGGCGGGGCGGCGATGAGGCTCGGGTTGTAGTAGTTCACGCCCAAGGCCTGGATCGGCTGCGAGATCACCTCGAGGTCGCCCTCCATGATGATCGAGTCGACGTCGGCGGTGGTTAGGAACTCGTATCCGGGCGGGTACGCACCGAACAGGACAGGGTCGCTGAACAGGTGGTTCTGCACCATGTCGTAGACGGCCGCGGCCATCTGGTCCTCGTCGGAGTCGCTCGCGGGCCAGACCGGCGAGTAGTTGTTGGCGAGCGTGACCGGCGCGCTCGACGTGCGCCGCAGCGCGGAGGCGGCCAGGCCGTGGGCCAGCAGCAGGTGGTGCACGACCGGCAGCTGGTCGGTGAGCATGTTCAGGCCCGGTGCGTGCATGCCCTGGACGTGGCCGAGGGCGAAGTGGATGTACGGCTCGTTGAGCGTGATCCACAGCTTGACCCGGTCGCCGAGGCGCTCGCCGACGAGCTCGGCGTACTCTCCGAAGCGCATCGCCGTGTCCCGGTTGCTCCAGCCGCCCTGGTCCTGCAGGGCCTGCGGCAGGTCCCAGTGGAACAGCGTGACGAGCGGGTCGATGCCGCGCGCGGCGAGGCCGTCGACGAGCCGGTCGTAGAAGTCCAGGCCGGCGGCGTTGGCCGGGCCGCTGCCGGTCGGTTGGATCCGCGGCCACGCCACCGAGAAGCGGTACGCCCCCGCGCCGAGCCGGGCGATCAGGTCGAGATCGGACTCCCACCGGTGATAGTGGTCGCAGGCGACGTCGCCGGTGTCGCCGTTGCGGATCCGGCCCGGCGTGTGGGCGAACGTGTCCCAGATGGACGCGCCGCGCCCGTCCTCGGCGATGGCGCCCTCGATCTGGTAGGCGGCGGTGGACACGCCGAAGCGGAAGCCCGGCGGGAACTGTGGGAGATCCGGCATAGGCGCACGCTACCCCTTCGGGGCGACGTGCGGTACGGCATCGGGCTTCACCTTGTCGCCACCCCGAGCGGTTGCCACGCGCGCCGGCCCCGGATCCACATTGGACGGCTCCGCCGGGCGGGCCCGGCCATGCCGCCATGCGCTGCGGTGTCGGGCAGTATTGGAGGCATGGCACAACAGATCCCAGCCGTCGAGCTGGCCCCGGGCGTGAGCCTGCCGACGATCGGCTTCGGCACGTGGCAGATCACCGGGCAGTCGGCGTACGAGTCGACCCGCACCGCGCTGGACGTCGGCTACCGGCACATCGACACGGCCACCATGTACGGCAACGAGGAGCAGATCGGCCGAGCGCTGCGCGACAGCGGGCTGGAGCGCTCCGAGGTCTTCATCACCACCAAGCTGCCGCCGTCCCACGCGGGCCGCGAGCGGCAGACCATCGAGGCGAGCCTGAAGGCACTCGGCGTCGACTACGTCGACCTGTGGCTCATCCACTGGCCGCCGTCGCGCGGCAAGTCGCTGCCGACCTGGACCTCGTTCCTGGAGCAGCGCGACGCCGGCCGCATCCGCGCGGCCGGGGTCAGCAACTACGACACCGCCCTCGTCGACGAGCTGATCCGGGAGACGGGGGAGACGCCGGTCGTCAACCAGGTCCCCTGGAGCCCGGCCCAGCACGAGCCGGAGTTCCTCGACGATATGCGCGAGCGCCGGGTGGTCGTCGAGGGGTACAGCTCGCTCAAGAACACCCCGCTCAACGACCCGCGCCTGGTCGCGATCGCGTCCGCACACGGCGTGACGGTGCCGCAGGTGGTGCTGCGCTGGCAGCTGCACCACGACATCGTCATCATCCCGAAGTCTGCCCGCGAGGCCCGCATGCGCGAAAACCTGGCCGTGCTGGGCTTCGCGCTGACCGCCGAGGAGATCGCGACGATCGACGCGCTGTAGTCGCCGCTGTCACTCAGGAACGCTTCACCGACCGGTCGATCCGCGCCCGCCAGCCCCGATCCTGGGGCTTGCGGCGCAGCTTGGCCAGCGCGGCCACGGCGCCGGCGGTGAGCTCCTCGAACTCGAAGCCGGTGCGGTGCGTGCCCTTCTGGATCACGAACGCCATCCCGGCCGAGTTGCTCACCGCCCAGCCCTGCCGGGTCCCCAGCCGATGGGCGGCGTTGGCGCCGTACGCCGTGACGAGTTGGATGTCGAACGGGTACCGCACCTCGCCGCCCTCCCGGGTGACCACGATGCGCGCCTGAGCGAGCGTGTCGTCGCGGTTGAACAGCGCCTGCCACCACTTCTTGCGCGGCGCCTCGACGACCACCTCGACACCGTGGCCGTGTTCCCCCGGATCGCGCGCCTCGGCCACCCGCCGTATCAGGTCGACAACCCGCCCCTGCCGCGACAGCCGAAACGCCACCCACTTCTGCACAGGGCTCAGTATTCCTGCGGCTCCGACGCGGCGGGGGGTTCCCACCCCGCACCCCCCATGCCTCGCTTCGCGTCGGCACTGACCTGCGCTTTCGCGCGGTCAGCTCACCGGCTCCCACGAGGGGGCATCGTGCGCTGCGCGCCTTCGCCGGACGGGCCACCGTCGCGTTGTCCGCGCAGGCCCGCGTCACGTCCGCCGCGCCCTCGCCGGCTCCGCCGCGGCGGACCGCTTCGGTGCAGCTCGGGGTCGGCGTGGATCTCGGCGGTGTGCCGCCACTCGACGAGAAGCTGCGACACCGCCGCAGTGTTGCCGATGGCTGCGGCGGCCTCCGTGGTGGATACGAGTTCCGCCGCCATCGCTTCGATGTCGGCGTCGGGCAGGAACCGGACCCACGGCACAGCGTTCGGCAGAACCTCGCGGAGAAGCCCCGGGTTGCGTCGCGCGACCCCGGCGAGCAGCCGCGAGCACACATCGATCACCTCGGCCTCCGCCTCGGCGCGCTCGGCCGACATCAGCACGAGGTCCGGGGCGTCGCGCCTCCGCAGCCGCACCGCCCGGGCGCGGGTCAGGCGATCGATCGTCTCGGCCGGCTGACGCAGCAGCTCCGAGAAGGGCACGGACTCCAGCGGCGCGGCGGTCACACATCAACACTACTTCAGAAGTCATGCCCTCCGCCCGGAATCAGCTCGTGGCAGGCGGAGGCGGAGCCGGTCAGGGGCGCCAACCTCCGTAGGAGGCGATGAGCGCGTCCGCCACCGTCGCCGCGTCCGCGTCGGCGACGTCCGCCGGGTACTCCGGCAGCAGGTCGTCCCAGACGACCATCCACGATCCGTACAGCTGAGCCTGTCCCTCGGGCCGGGCGAAGAACCAGACGTGCAGGTGCGCGCCACCGTCCCCGATGCGGTAGACGTGGGCCCGCCCGATGTGCGCCAACGCCTGTATGTGGCGGGCGAGGTGCGTGGTCAGCCGCCCCAGCTCGGCCGCCAGCTCGTCAGGTAGGTCATCCAGGTCGTAGTGATCGCGTGGATGCAGCATCAGCACCAGCGGCACGCCGACCCTCGCGATCCGGGTCAGCCGCCAGTGGTCGTCGAGCCAGATCCCTTCGTCCCGGTTGCGGCACGAGTCGCAGTCCGCCGGGTCCTCGCCGTGCCGCGCAGGCTCGGGCAGTACCGGCGGCAGCAGCGGCGCGACGCGCAGACCATCCTGCTCGAACGGGCTGATGTTCCACCCCGTCATGCGGGCCGGGGAGAGCCGTCGCTCACCATCCGCCGAGGCGATCGCGTGGTCGTAGAACTCGTCAGGTCGCAGGGCCACGACCCGGAGACTACTGGGATGCCCGGTCGTATTCCGGGTGCGGGTACTCGTCGTGCACGTGCCGCGGACATCGACATCCGGCCCCGGCCCCGGCGCCGCGTAAAGTGACGACCGCTCTGTTTGCCCGGATTGGGAATGGTTGATCGATAGGCAAGGAGGGGATCCGTGGTCAACGGTGTGTCGGGAAGCGTCTTCTGGCTCACACTCGCGCTGGTCAACGCCGGTCTGGCGCAGACCAAGAACCGCAGCGGCTGGTACTGGTGGGTCTGGTCGCTGCTGCTCGGGCCGATCGCGACGGCGCTGATCGTGGTGTGGCCGCCACGGCCGGCCGGAGCGAAGCCCTGACGTACCACGCGTGCCCTGGCTCCCCGCGTACGCCGTCGCGCCGCGCCGGTCGAGCAGGCTCCCTGCCATCGGCTCTGGCTTCATCGTGTCGGAGCCGGTGGCCATATCGATCGGCAGTCACGCCGTGACCAGGTCGACAGCGACGACGGGCTTCGCCACGATGGCCGGGTGACGAGGGACTGGCTTCGCTGGCACCAGGACTATGACTCGGCGGGTTCGTCGCTGGCCCGCAGGCTGGTGGTCGTTCGGGACTATCTCGACCGCGCGTTGACCGAGGCGCCTGCCGAGGAGGACGGTCGTCGCCGGTTGATCGGTATCTGCGCTGGCGATGGGCGCGATGTGCTGCCGGTCTTGGCCCGCCATGATCGAGGGCGCATGGTTCGCGCGGTGTTGGCGGAGTTGGATCCGGAGCTGGGCCGACGGGCGCGAGCGGCGGTCAGCGAGCTGGGCCTGGCCGGGGTTGACGTGCGGACGGGGGACGCGGGTTTGGCGGACACGTATCTCGATGTGGCTCCGGCGCACGTGGTGATGGCTTGTGGAGTGTTCGGCAACATCAGTGGCGAGCATGTGCGCCGGACCATCGCCGCGTTACCGGCGTTGTTGGTCGCGGGTGGCTTCGTGATCTGGACCCGTGGTAGCGGCGAAGATGGCTCGGACCCGAGCACGGAGGTCCGGGCCTGCCTGGGGGAGTACGGATTCCAGGAGATGGCGTTCACGCGGCCCGCCGATGCCCGATTCCGGGTCGGCATGCACCGGCTTGTTGCCGCCCCGGTGCCGGCGCAGCGGCTGTCGCAGGCGCGGCTGTTCACCTTCGTCTGACAGGGTCGTCACAGCCCGATGAACCGCGCGAGCTTGCCTGTCGAGGCGTGACGCGGGATCTGTTCGACGGTACTGACGCTGATCTTGGGAGAAGGGAGGCCATACGACGACAGCGAGGCGGCCAGCGCCGCCGCCACCGCGGAGACATCGGGTGACCCGACCACCAGCACGTCCGCTCCGCCCAAAGTCTGACGCACCTGGTACTCCGAGATCAGCGGATCGGTGCCCAGCACGTGCCGGAACACGCTTGCCGGGACCATTCGCTCGCCGTAACGGAAGTCGTCGTCGCGCCGTCCGGCGATGTCGGCGACGCGCAGCATCTTGCTGCCGCACGCGCAGTCTCCGGGCAGCAGCGTCACCTCGTCGCCGAGGTCATAGCGGATGAACGGAAACGTACGGCCGGCAAGCCCGGTGGCGAGCGTGCGCGCGGCAGGCTCATCGGGGCCGACCGGGCGCCCGGCCGAATCGACCCGCTCGATGATGACCTCGTCCTCGCAGATGTGAAGGCCATCCCCTTCGCCGCAGCCGACCGCCTGGACGCCGATCTCGGTCGAGCCCCAGAGGTTGTGGACGGGCACGCTCCAAGCGGCGTCGATCGCATGGCGGTCCTCCTCGCTGAGCGGCTCGGAGTTCGTGCTCACACGGACTGGCCGGATGTCGAGCTCACTTGCGAACGCGGCACGGGCGAGGCGTCCGATCACCGAGGCGTAGCCCACGAGATGGGTCGGCCGGGCGTCCGACACCGCCCGCAGTATCTGGTGGAACGGCGCCGCCGCCGGGATCACGATGGTCTCCGTCAACGGCCAGGTCGCGACGTCGAACAACGGCGTGCTGGCGTGCGGCGGCTCACCGGCCTCCAGCACGGCCAGTCGGGCCGGGCGGATGCCTGACCCGGAAGCACGCTCGGCACGCGCCTGCCACCGCCAGGCGAGACAGGCGAGCGTTACGAACTGCTCCCAATCCCATACGTACACGCCGCGCACGCCACTCGAGCCGCCCGAGCTAAATATCTGGTATCCCGCGGGCGTGTAGGAGTACCAACGCCGCTGAGCCAACACCCGCTCGGCACCGGCGCGGTCGATATCGGGCGCGGTGACGATCGCGTCCCACTCGTCCTGGGCCTCCTGCTTGACCATGGGCGACAGTCGCGCAAGGTCTTCGACGGTCGCCGTGGCCGGGTCGATGTCGGCCATCCGGGCCGCGTGAAACGGCGAGCGCGCGCGAGCGTACGCGAGCAACGAGCGCAGTCGTTCGGTCCGGTAGCGCTCGATACGAGAGCGCGGCCACTCGAGCCGTGCCACGTGGTCCTCGAGCGAGGCCCGCATGGCGCTCAAGTGCGCTGCGCGCAAATGCTCGTAAGCAGCCTTCCGGGCCTCGTGGGACATATGCCCAGCGTGCCTCGGCCACGTCCGCGCGCACGACGCATACGCGTGCTGATCGCCCTCCGTCTGCTGGCGACTCACCCTCCGCGGAGCGGGCCGCTCTCTCCGCCACCTGCTTGAGATGTGTCACTTGCTCGGATGGCATCTGGTGAAAGCCGGGGAATGAGGCTCACATCTGGACGACGACCTTCCCCTTGGCGTGGCCCTGTTCCAGATAGGCGAAGGCCTCGGCGATCTGCTCGAACGGGAAGACTCGGTCGGTCACCGTCTTGAGCGTGCCCTTGTCTACCAAGTCGGCCAGCAGGCCGAGATCCTCCCCACTGGGATGCATGAACATGTACCGGTAGCCGACCCCCCTTCGTCGGGCCTCGCGGCGGATCTTGGCGCTGGCTGCCCACAGCACGGCAGTCACCAGGGGGCCGGCGCCCAGGTCCACGCGAGCGGTTGTCGCGTCGGGGACCCCTGCGATGGAGACCGTTCTGCCTCCCCGCTTGAGGATGGCGAAGCTGTTCATCAGGTCCTGCCCGCCGGTCAGGTCGAAGGCGCCGTCATAGTCGGCAAGGAGATCCTTGAACTCCTGTGTCCGGTAGTCGATGACCGTCTCGGCCCCGAGCGACCGCGCCAGCGCCTCGCCACGGGGTGACGCGGTGGTGGCCACCTTCGCACCCATCCAGACGGCGAGCTGAATGGCGAAGGTGCCGACACCCCCGGCTCCGCCGGAGATGAACACCCGGTCGCCCGCGGTCACGGCCAGTTCGTCGCGCAGTGCCTGCAGGGCGGTCAAACCGGCCAGCGGCAGCCCGGCCGCATCAGCGAAGTCCAGCGCCTTCGGCATCTTCGCCACCAGGGTCTCGTGCACGACGACGAATGAGGCGTAGGCACCCAGCTTCGTCTTGTTCACCCTGGCGAACACCCGGTCCCCGACCGCGAAACGCGTGACACCAGCGCCGATCCTATCGACCACACCGGACAGCTCACTGCCCGCCACCATGGGCAGGTCGAGGCGGCTCAGCAGCCGCATCTTTCCGTCGCGGATCTTGTAGTCGACGGGGTTCAGCCCCGCCGCTCGGACGCGGATAAGGATCTCGCCGTCGCTTGGCGCGGGCTCGGGGACGTCCCGCAGCTCCATCGCGCTCGCGTCCCCGTATCGGGTCAATACGTACGCCTGCATGAGGACTACCTGCTTTCGCTGCCTTGTGCGGTACGGGCCCTCCGCAATATCACCGTGCTACCACCGCGACAACTGCACGGACCCGATCGGCGACAACGACCTCAAGCCTCCGGTCCGGCGCGACCGCGACAACGGCCACATCATGACCCATCTGGGCATCGATCGCACCGTAAGCGATCTGATAGCCAATAGCGTGGCTATTGCCAGCAGGAATGCAATCTCGACGGGTTCCGGGTCCACGGCGGCTGTTACCGCGTCAGTCAGTTCGTTCGAGCCGACACGTAGTCGCGCCAGAATGGGACGGTGGCCTCCGCGGTCCAAGGCTCCTCGCCGTCCCGCGACTCGTCGGCAGCGAACTCACGACCGATGTAGTGAGCAAGGTCGCGACCGTAGAAGATCGTGTCGGACAGGCTGTGAACGGACAGTACGGGATGCCCTGAGGTGCCCCGGCCGGCCGGTAGGTACCGGTGGGCGTACACCGGGATCATGCGTGGAACGTCGGCGAGCCGCGCATCCAGGGCTACTGCCGCCGCCTCCGGGCTCTCCGGGCGTGGTCCCCAGGCCCGCGGCCAGTATCCATCGCTGACTGCGTAGCGGACGATGGTCGTCGGCCAGTTCACCTGACTTTGCAGCGTCTCCGGGTCGCCGTCGCGCCAGTCCGGCCATCCCCAGCTTGCCTGCTCCGGATCGTCGTCACCCTGTGTCCATACCGGCAGGCCGACGGCGAGGAACGCCCGATGATCGTCGGCGAATTCGAAGCCGAACCGTCGCTCGATGTCGGCGAACTCCGCATCGGTCAGCCCCGGACGGACCTCGATGAAGTCGAAGCTCGCCACAAGTCGAGCGGCCTCCAGCCCCAATATCCCGGCCCCACCGCCATTCACCGCATCACACCCCTCATGCCGCCAAGATTGTATTTCGGGCTTGCAGCCGACGTCAGCGGACGCCGTACACGTCCCCGCGGAGTCGGATCGACAGGACGTACACCGCTCTGGCGTCTTCGTCGATCCGGTACACCACGCGGTACGTGCCCAGGTGTGCCGAGCGCATACCCTCGTGTGGACCTTCCAGTTCACCGCCGAGCCGATGTGGGTTCGTGGGCAGCCGTTTAGTGATGAAGGTGTACGCCGCCCATGCCACCGATTCCGGTAGTTCGGTCTCAAGCGCGCGTCGCGCCGGACCGGTGAGCTTGACGCTCCCGGGCTTGTCCGCGGGTTGCGTCACGCGGCGGCGTGCATTCAGAAGTGGTACTCGTCCACGTCGACCACAGTGCCGGTTCGGGTCAGGAACGCCAGGGCCCTGCGGTCGAGCCACCAGCCGAGCAGATTCGGCTCAGACGGGTCCTCGCCGGCGGCCGCAGGCGTGTACTCCCGAACAATCTGTAGACATGCGGTGATGCCCGGCCCGTCCGGCCCGTCGGCATCGAGTCGCGCCGCCAGGCCGCCGATGCGGTCGGCGTACGGTTCGAGGCGATCGAGCACGCGGCTGATCTGCTCGTGCAGGAACAGGGTGGTGTCCCGGCAGGAGACCTGCCAGGCATGCGTACGCGGGATCGGCACGTCCGGGAGCCGGCTTCCCTGGACCTTCACCTCGTCCGGCTCCAGGCCGATCTCCCGTGCGATCTGCACAGCGGAGACCCGCTCGGACCGCAGCGCGAAGTAGACATACTGGCGAACCCGCACCGCGGCAATCTACAACCGAACATCGCCGGGTCGAGGCGGAACGATCACTGCGGGGCCACTTGCCGTCGCGGGCGAGTCGACCGTGCGTGGCTTGCCACCGAACGGCGTTGGCGCAGCCTGTACGCATCGCCCGGTCGGCGTGCCCCACATGCCCCAAGCCCTGGCGAACCACGGTCAAAAGAGGGTGTTCAGCGGATCGAGCGGACCCTACGAGACACCCGCTGAGCTGCGCGGATGCCTGATTCTAAACCTGTGGGCACGGTTGGGTTCGAACCAACGACCCCCCGCTTGTAAGGCGGGTGCTCTTCCGCTGAGCTACGCGCCCCTGCCCTCTTGCCGAGGACGGGTACCCAGATGTTACCCAAACCCGTCCCCCCGACCCAGTCGGGCGCAACGTGCCGGCACATGACCGTACCGTGGCCAGGGCGTCAGTGGGGCATCGGTGTCCGGGATCAAAGGGTGGCGATCGCCTCACGCCAGGCTGACTGGTCTCTCGGTTGGCTCGCCGGGACCACTTCGGCGAAGCGGACCACGCCCGTCGCGTCGATCAGGAACGTGCCGCGGTTGGCGTAGCCCTTCGCCTCGTTCAGGACGCCGTACGCCGAGGCTACGGCGCCGTGGGGCCAGAAATCCGACAAAAGCGGAAACGTGTAGCCCTCCCGATCTGCCCAGATTTTATGGGCGTACGGGGAATCCACACTCACCGTCAGGACCTGCACCGCGTCGTTCTGGAAGTCGGCGAGACGGTGCTGGACGCCGCCCAGTTCGCCCTGGCAAGTGCCGGTGAACGCGAGCGGGTAGAAGACCAGGAGCACGGCCTTGCGGCCGCGGAAATCGGCCAGCGAGACCTCCTGGTTGTTCTGGTCGCGCAGTACGAAGTCCGGTGCCGGATCTCCGACATCCACTGTCATACCTTGAATATGCCACCTGTCGTACCGGGGGCCTACACTCGCCCGCATGGCAGCAGGGCCGCGGCTCGGCATCGATTTCGGGACCTCCCACACCGTCGCGCTTCTCGCGTGGCCGGACGGGAGGGTCCGGCCGTTGCTGTTCGACGGTTCGCCGCTGCTGCCGTCCGCCGTCTTCGCGCAGACCGACGGGGCGCTGCTGGTCGGGCGCGATGCCGTGCACGCCGCCCGCGTGGATCCGGCGCGCTTCGAGGGTAGCCCCAAGCGGCGCATCGACGACGGTACCGTGCTGCTCGGCGACCGCGAGGTTACCGTGCCGGCGCTGATCGGGGCCGTCCTCTCGCACGTCGCGCAGGAGGCGACCCGGGTCGCGGGCGGGCCGGTGGCCGAACTGACCCTGACCCACCCGGCCGCGTGGGGCGTGTCCCGGCGGCTCGCGCTGGTCGAGGGGGCCAAGCTCGCGGGGCTGCCCCAGCCCGCGCTCATGCCCGAGCCGGTCGCCGCCGCGCATTATTTCGCGGGTGTACTGCAAAAGCCGCTCACCGGCGACCAGGGCCTCCTGGTGTACGACTTCGGCGGCGGCACCTTCGACGCGAGCCTCGTGAGCCGGTCGGGCGACGGGTTCGACGTGCGCGCGGTCGACGGCATCGACGACCTCGGCGGCCTCGACCTCGACGCGCTGATCGTCGAGCACGCCCGCGGGCAGATCGACGACCCGGCGGTGTGGGCGCGCCTGGACGGCCCGCAGAGCACTGAGGACCGGCGGCACCGCCGCATGCTGTGGGACGACGCGCGCATCGCCAAGGAGATGCTCTCGCGCACGCCCGCGGCGGCCCTGCACGTGCCCATTGCGGCCGCCGACGTCAGTGTGAGCCGGGAGCAGTTCGAGGACAAGGCGCGGCCGCTGCTGGAGCAGACGGTGCGCACGACCGCGGCGGTCATGCGCTGGGCCGGTGTGGACAAGGACCGCCTCGCGGGGCTGTTCCTGGTCGGCGGCTCCAGCCGGGTGCCGCTCGTGGCCACCCTCCTGCAGCGCGAGCTCGGCCTCGCCCCGACCATCATCGAGCAGCCGGAGCTGGTCGTCGGCGAGGGCAGCCTGCGCGCCTGGGTGAACGTCGGCGACCGCCAACCGGCACGGGCGCCGCAAAACGTCATGAGTCCGGCAAACATCCCGGTCAGCGGTCAACCGGCGCAAAATCCCCAAGCAGGCCTGGCCCCTCAAAACGCGACCCCTCAATACGCTCAGGCGGCGCCGGGGGCCCAGGCGGTGCAGCCCATGCCGGCCACCCCCGCCCCGCAGAACCCGCCGAACGCCTTCCAGCAGCCGGCCGCGTTCCAGCCGCCACAGAATCCCCAAGCGCCCCAGAATCCGCAGCAGGGCCAGCCGTTGGGGAGCCCGCACGCGCCGGTCAGCGGGGTACCGGTCAGCCCGGCCGGATTCCAGCAGGGCGTCTACCCGGTCAGCGCGCCCCCGATCGGCCAGCGCCCCGTCAGCGCCGCGCCGGTCAGCCCGATGGCGCCGGGCGCGTTCCCGGTCAGCGGCCCGCCCCGCGGCGGCGACGCGGAGGCCACCCAGCCGCTGCGTCCCATGGTCCAGCCGGGCCCGCCCCCGCGAGCGGTCCCGCCGCCCCAGGTGGTGCCGCAGGCCCCGCCGCCCCAGGTGTACGTGTCGCCAGCGGCTCAGCCGGCCGTGTACGCGCAGCAGCCCCGCGAGGAGGAGCCGGCCCCCGCGCGGGCCCGGCGCAACGTCGCCGTGCCGCTGCTGGTGGGCATCCTGGTGCTGGCCCTGGCTCTGGCCGGATACGTGGTGTTCCAGAACCGGAACAACGGGCAGGCCAACGCCGGCAACAACGGCTTGTCGTACTCGCCCGGCGACACGCAGTCCGCCGACGGGCCGCGGGCCATCCCGGCGTACAACCGCGAGGGAGAGCCCGGCTGGGTGCCCAACGGCTGGCGGGACCAGGATCTCGGCACGGTCGATCAGCTCTGGAAATCTCAGCAGGAGTCCGAGGGCGGCCGCTGCGACGCCACCCGGGACCGGCTGCGCGTGACGACTGATGCGGCGCCGGCGCTGACGGGGTGCACGTTGAAGGCACCGCTGGACGTGCCGATGACCGACGGCAGCATCGAGGCGAAGGTCCATGCGTCGGCCGGCTGCGCGGGGATCTGGCTGCGGACCGGCGACAAGGGGTACACGCTGGGTTACTGCTCGGACGGGCACCTGCGGCTGTACCGGCTCGGCAACAAGGCGCCGGGCCCCGACTCGCTGCTCAAGGAGTGGACGGTCCAGGTCAGCGGCGACCCGTACGTGGCCTTCAAGATCCAGGCGGACCAGCTCGACGCGTACGTCAACGGCGTGCGGTTCGGGCCGGTCACCGACGGCCAGATCCGCGGCGGCAAGATCAATCTGGG
Organism: Dactylosporangium sp. NPDC000555; assembly: GCF_040300025.1. NCBI lineage: Bacteria > Bacillati > Actinomycetota > Actinomycetes > Micromonosporales > Micromonosporaceae > Dactylosporangium > Dactylosporangium sp. NPDC000555. Next base: position 108,332 of record NZ_JBEPDB010000011.1, read on the forward strand.
GGCGTTCGCCCTGGCGGACCAGACGGCGGACGCGAGCTTCTCGCAGGTTCGGATCTTCGTGCCGGGCGATTGGCAGCCGGGCACCGCCGCGACCGCGACGAAGCGCTCTCCGACGCCGACCCCGTCGAGCTCAAGCTCGAGCTCGTGGTCGGGCTCACCATCGGCCGCCCCGAGCTCGAAGAAGCCCACACCCCAGCCGACCGCGTAGCGGCTCCGGCGTCGGTGAGGCCGCTCAAAGGCCGCGAGCGGCCTGCGCCCCGGCCGACCGCCGCCGGACACCTGCAGCGGCTCCGGCGGCGGCGAGGGCCTCCCAGAAGGCCGCGGGGAGTCCGCATCGCAGTCGACCGTGCAGCCGATCGCGTAGCGGCTCGGGCGTCGACGAGTAGAAGGACGCCGGCAAGCCCGCGTCGCGTCCCAGCCGAAAGGCGTGCAGCGCACCGGACCGGCGAAAGGCCGCGAGGAAGCCCGCACCCCGGCCGACCGCGTAGCGGCACCCGCCTCCGAGAGGGCCCCGAAGCCAGCCGGCCAGAAGGCCGAGCAGAGGGCCCCAAGCCGGCCGGTCAAAGGGCTGAGCGGAAGGCCTGAAGCAGGCCGGGCAAAGGGCCCGACGAAGGCCACGCCCCGAACCGACCGCGTAGCGGCGGGCCGGCACGCGGGGCGTGGCCGACGAAGTCCAGGAAGATACGGGCCGCGCCCCCGGGGCGCGACCGACACTATGTGCGGGCCGCGCCTGAGTCAGGGGCGCGGCCGGCAAGGCCTAACGGCGGGAACGAGCGGCGCGGGGCGCGACCAGCCGGGCCGCGGTCCAGTCCTTGCCCGCGTTCACCGTGGAGGTCTGCTGCAACCCCGCGGTGGGCGCCGACTCGTTGATCTCGCTGGGCTCGACGTGCCCGGGACGGCCGGCCTTGGGCGTGAGCAGCCACACCACGCCGTTGTCCGCCAGCGGGCCGAGCGCGTCGATGAGCGTCTCGACAAGGTCGCCGTCTTCGTCACGCCACCAGAGCAGCACCACGTCGACGACCTCGTCGGTCTCCTCGTCAACCAGGTCCCCGCACCGGTCGATCAGGACGTCGCGGAGATCCTGGTCGACGTCGTCGTCGTACCCCATCTCCATAACGACCATTCCCGGTTCGACTCCGAACCGGTCCGCCAGGCTCTTCACCTCGGCCTGACCCGCGGTCGCGTTCACTGTCCACTGCCTCCTGTCGCAACAACCACTGTTAGCGCGTAGTCCACACAGTACGGGCCATCAACGCAAGTGGCGCACCGATGCGATCGAAAAACTATCGGTCCAAGTTACCGGGCGAGCAGCGATCTCGCGCCCTGGATGATCTGTTCCTCCGAGACCAGGACGTGATTCGCGGCCGGGCCGAGGGGCACGAACGAGTCGACGGCGGCCACCCGGCGGGCGACGCCGACGTATCCGGCGTCCACCAGGGCGGCGATCACGCCCTCGCCGACGCCCCCGGAGCGGCGGGTCTCGTCGACGATGAGCACCCGGCCGGTGTCGGAGGCGTTCTTGATGATGTCCCCGACCGGCAGGGGCGACAGCCAGCGCAGGTCGACGACCCGGCAGGCGATGCCCTCGGCGGTCAGCCGGGCGGCGGCGCGCAGGGAGAGCCGGACGCCGTTGCCGAAGGTGATGATGGTCAGGTCGTCGTTCGGGCCGTTGCTGTACGCCCGGGCGCGGCCGATCGGCACGTGGATGGCCGGCCACTCGCTGGGCGGAGCGTAGTCGGACAGCCACCAGTTGTCGTTCTCGGTGTGCAGGTCGCGGGTGTGGTACAGCGCGATCGGCTCGACGAAGACGCAGACGCTGCCGTCCACGACAGCGCTGGCCAGGCAGGTGCGCAGCATGGGCGCGGCGTCCTCGGCGCGGGCGGGCGCGGCCACCACGAGGCCCGGGATGTCGCGCAGCACGGCCAGGGCGTTGTCGTTGTGGAAGTGCCCGCCGAAGCCGAGCTGGTAGGCCAGGCCGGCGACGCGCACCACCATCGGGTTGTGGAAGGCGCCCTGCGAGAAGAACTGCATGGTCGCCGCCTCGCCGCGTAACTGGTCCTCGGCGTTGTGCAAGTAGGCGAGGTACTGGATCTCGGGCACCGGCAGCATCCCGGCCAGGCCGGCGCCGAGCCCCAGGCCCAGGATGCTGGTCTCGTCGAGGAGGGTGTCGAAGACCCTGGTGCCGCCGAAGCGGTCCCGCAGGCCCTTGGTCACCCCGTAGACCCCGCCCTTCGCCGCGACGTCCTCGCCGAAGACGAACATCTGGGGGTACGCCAGCATCGCGTCCGTCAGCGCGGCGTTGATCGTCTGGGCGAGGGTGAGCGGGCCGGCCAGCTCCGGCAGCCTGCCGTCGAAGGCAGCGGCGCGGGTGGCCGGGTGGCCGCCCCCGGTGCTGCGCGGCGTGCCGGAGACGGGCCGCTGCTCGAGCTCCGGCCCGTCTTCGGCCCGTGGTTCCGGCTCGGGCTCGGGCGGGGTCGGCTCGGGCCATGCGTCCGCCTCGTCCGGATGTTCGGCTTCCTCCGCCACGGTCGAGGTGTCCGCCGCGGCGGCGTCCTGCCCGGGCGGCTCCGCGCCGGCCCACAGCGGCTCCCCGGCCGGAACCGGCGGCCCGGCGGGCGCGGCCGGGGCGAACTCGAGGTCGTCGTCCAGCTCGCCGTCGAACTCGTCGGTCGCCAGGTCGTCGTCGGCCAGGTGCGTGGCCGCGTCGCCGACCGCCCGGGACACCCGCACCGGCCGGCGCGGGGCGAGCGGCGCGGTGACCTCGGAGGCGCTGCCGAGCTTCGGCTCGCCGAGCACCTCCTCGGCGATCCGGCGCACCTCCCAGCCGATCTCGTCGTAGCGGGTCATGAGCTCCGCCGGGGTGGCCATGCCGGCCTCGACCAGCAGCCGCGCGGTGCGCACGAGCGGGTCGCGGGCCTCGTCGGCGGCGATCTCGGCGGGCGAGCGGTACGCCACCTCCGCGTCGGCGCCGGCGTGGCCCATCAGCCGGACGGTGCTCAGGTGCAGCACGGCCGGCCGGCGGTACCGCCGGACCCAGGCCGCCGCCTCCGCGGCCCGGTCGTAGGTGGCGGCGCTGTCGCAGCCGTCCGCGGCGTAGTAGCGCAGACCCGGCCGGCTCGACAGCGCGGCGGCGACCCAGCCCTCGGGCGAGCGGACGCTGATGCCCAGCCCGTTGTCCTCGCAGACGAGCAGCAGCGGCAGCTTCAGCCCGATGTGGTCGCACCAGCCGGCGGTGTTGAACGCGGCGGTCGCGGCCGCGTGGTTGATCGAGGCGTCGCCGAAGGAGCACACGACGAGGGCGTCGGCTGGCCAGCCGTGGCCGCCGCCGGGCGGGGTGAGCCGCTTGCCGCGGCCGAGGGCGAAGGCGACGCCGACCGCGCGGGGCAGGTGCGAGGCGATGGTCGACGTGGTCGGGATCACGTGCAGGTCGGCGTGGCCGAAGACCTTGTGCCGGCCGCCGGCGATCGGCTCCTTCGCCGAGGCGACCACGCCGCGCAGCACGTCGCGGATCGGGTCGCTGCCGGCCACCTGGCCGCCGCGCATGCAGTAGAAGCCGCCGGAGCGGTAGTGCAGCAGTGCCGGGTCGGTCGGGCGCAGCGCCGCCGCGACCGCGGCGTTCCCCTCGTGACCCGACGATCCGATGGTGTAATACCCGGCGTCGAAGCTGCGCAGCCAGCGCGCGGCCAGGTCCAGGTGGCGGCTCGTGGATTGGGCGTCGTAGAGAGCACGGGCCTGTTCCCCGGTGAGCGCGGTGTCCTCGCGGACGGGCTCGTCGAGGTCCCGGCTGACCGTTGCGGCGACGAGCCCCGCGAGCTCGGCGCGGAAGCGCTCGTCGAGATCCTGAGGGGTGGTCACGCTCGACAGCATGGCCGAAAACGGTCACCGGATGCCACCCGAGCCTGCTACGCCCGGCGATTCGGACCTGCCGGCTACCCCTTCGCGCGGTCCGCGAGCCCGCGGTACGCCTCGGAGGCGAGGAACTCGGGCAGCAGCAGGGCGGCGGTGACGCCGAGATCCCGGCCGAGCGCCTCGGCGGGTGTGAGGAACACCATGGCCTGGCCCTCGCCGAGCACCACGTCGGCCTGGGTGGCCTCGGTGGGGCCGTAGAAGACGTGCATCTCGACCTCGCCGTCGGCGGTGGTCACCGAGGCCCGGGTGCGCACGGTGTACGGCAGGATGGCCCCCGCATCGAGCGCGGTCTCCTCGCGGACCTCGCGGCGGGCCGCCTCCCGCGGCGACTCGCCGTCCTCGATCTTGCCGCCCGGCATCGCCCACTGGTTCGGCGAGACCTTCGCGTGCCGGTCGCGATGCTGCATGAGGACCCGTCCCTCGGGGTCGACGAGGAACACGACGGCGACACGGCGCTCGATCACGACTCAATCCTTACGCGGGGCCCGGCCAGGGGCGCTCCGACACACGGTTCACACAATCATTCATGCGGGGAGAAAACTCAAACGGACCTGCCGTGTGGCGTTGTCGCCGTTGGGGTCGACGAGGCAGACCGACTGCCAGGTGCCCAGGGCGATCCGGCCGCCGACGACCGGCAGGGTCGCGTACGGGGCGATGAACGCCGGCAGCACGTGGTCGCGGCCGTGGCCGGGGGAGCCGTGCCGGTGGGCCCAGCGGTCGTCGGCCGGCAGCACGTCGTCGAGGGCGCGCAGCAGGTCGTCGTCGCTGCCGGCGCCGGTCTCGATGAGCGCGACGCCGGCGGTGGCGTGCGGGACGAAGACGTGCAGCAGGCCGTCGCCCTGCCCGGCGACGAACCGGGCCGCCTCCTCCGTGATGTCGCGAACGACCGGCCGGGAGCCGGTCCGGACCGTGATCACCTCGGTGCGCATCGGCACAGTCTCGCAGCCTCAGCCCGAGTGGTGATGGTGGGAGGAGCCGGAATCGCCCCCGGACGACCCGGAGTGGCTCCACGACGACGATCCGGAGTCGTGGTGGATGGTGTGCCCGTGGCTCTGCCAGTGATCATGCCCGTGCGACGAGTGGCCCGATTGATGGGCGTTCGGGTCTGCGGCGTTGTACGGTGAATTGTCCGGCGTCCAGTTGCCGTCCAACGGGCTGCCGGCATGCCCGACGGGCCGGCGGGGTGCGTCCTCGCCGGCGGAGGAACGAAGGACCGGGCGCGTGGCCCTGCGCATCGCCAGCACGACGGCCGCGACCGCCACCGTCAGCGCGATCGCGACGATGCCGCAGGGCAGCAGCAACCACCAGGACGAGTTCTCGGGCACGGGCCGCACCGTAGCCGACCGCGGAGCCTGGAATACTTGTAGAGTCGCCGTCCCGTCAATAGCGAAACGTCACATAAGTTACCACTCGGTATCGTGTCGAGCATCGCACTTGGTGTGTCGTAGACGTGACGGACGGCACCGAAGCCAGGCAGGATGGGACATGGGCTCAAAACGGCCATGAACCATCGAGCCACACCCCGAGGCCACCCAGACCGGTCGCAGGCCCGACGCGTCCCGCCGAGCACCCCGCCGGTCGCTAGAACCTAGAAGGAACGCCTGTGTCCACCGAACGCAAGCGCCCGGTGATCAGCGACGGCCTACCGAGCCAGCTGCCCGACATCGACCCCGAGGAGACCACCGAGTGGGTCCAGTCACTGGACGGTGTCATCGACGAGCGCGGCACGAAGCGCGCCCGTTACGTGATGCTGCGCCTGCTGGAGCGGGCGCGGGAGCGACAGGTAGGCGTCCCGCCGCTCACGGCCACCGACTACATCAACACCATCGCGCCGGAGCGGGAGCCGTGGTTCCCCGGCAATGAGCACATCGAGCGGCGCATCCGGGCGTACATCCGCTGGAACGCCGCCATGCTCGTGCAGCGCGCGCAGCGGCCCGACGTCGGCGTCGGCGGCCACATCTCGACGTTCGCCAGCGCCGCGAGCCTCTACGAGGTCGGCTTCAACCACTTCTTCCGGGGCAAGGACCATCCCGGCGGCGGCGACCAGGTGTTCTTCCAGGGCCACGCCTCCCCGGGCATGTACGCGCGCGCGTTCCTCGAGGGCCGGCTCAGCGAGCGGCAGCTCGACGGCTTCCGCCAGGAGCTGTCGCACGGCGGCCTCGGCGCCGGCCTGCCCAGCTACCCGCACCCGCGGCTCATGCCGGGCTTCTGGGAGTTCCCGACGGTCTCGATGGGCCTCGGCGGCATCAACGCGATCTACCAGGCCCGGTTCAACCGGTACCTGCACAACCGCGGCTTCAAGGACACCAGCGGCCAGCACGTATGGGCGTTCCTGGGCGACGGCGAGATGGACGAGCCCGAGTCGATCGGCGCCATCGGCGTCGCGGCCCGCGAGGAGCTCGACAACCTTACCTTCGTGATCAACTGCAACCTGCAGCGCCTCGACGGGCCGGTCCGCGGCAACGGCAAGGTCATGCAGGAGCTGGAGGCGTTCTTCCGCGGCGCCGGCTGGAACGTGATCAAGGTCGTCTGGGGTCGCGAGTGGGACCCGCTGCTCGCCGCCGACACCGACGGCGCGCTGGTCAACCTCATGAACGTCACGCCCGACGGCGACTACCAGACGTACAAGGCCGAGTCCGGCGCCTATGTGCGCGAGCACTTCTTCGGCCGCGACCCGCGCACCCGCAAGATGGTCGAGCACCTCACCGACGACGAGATCTGGAACCTCAAGCGCGGCGGGCACGACTACCGCAAGCTCTACGCGGCGTACAAGGCGGCCACCGAGCACACCGGGCAGCCGACGGTCATCCTGGCCAAGACCATCAAGGGCTGGACGCTGGGCTCCCACTTCGAGGGCCGCAACGCCACCCACCAGATGAAGAAGCTGACCCTGCAGGACGTCAAGGACTTCCGGGACCGGTTGTATCTCGACATCCCCGACAGCGCGATCGGCGAGAACCCCTACGCGGTGCCGTACTACCGCCCGGACGAGAAGTCCGAGGAGATGGAGTACATGCGCGAGCGCAGGCGGGCCCTCGGCGGCGCGGTGCCCGAGCGGCGCACCACGCACATCCCGCTGCAGCTGCCGGAGAGCTCCGTCTACGGCGACATCAAGCGCGGCTCCGGCAAGCAGAAGGTCGCCACCACGATGGCCTTCGTGCGCATGCTCAAGGACCTCATGCGCGACAAGGGCATGGGCAAGCGCTGGGTGCCGGTCATCCCCGACGAGGCCCGCACCTTCGGCATGGACTCGCTGTTCCCGACCGCGAAGATCTACTCGCCGCACGGGCAGAACTACACCCCGGTCGACCGGGAGCTGTTCCTGTCCTACCGCGAGTCGACGTCCGGGCAGATCCTGCACGAGGGCATCAACGAGGCCGGGTCGGTCGCCTCGTTCACCGCCGCCGCGACCAGCTACGCGACGCACGGCCAGCCGATCATCCCGGTGTACATCTTCTACTCGATGTTCGGCTTCCAGCGCACCGCCGACGGGATCTGGGCCGCCGCCGACCAGATGTCGCGCGGCTTCCTGCTGGGCGCCACCGCCGGGCGGACCACGCTCAACGGCGAGGGCCTGCAGCACGAGGACGGGCACTCGCTGCTCATCGCGGCGACCAACCCGGCCGTCGTGGCCTACGACCCGGCGTTCGGGTTCGAGATCGCGCACATCACCGAGCACGCCGTCAACCGCATGTATGGCGAGGCCCCCGAGGACCTCATCTACTACCTGACGGTGTACAACGAGCCGATCTTCCAGCCGGCGGAGCCCGAGGGCCTCGACGTCGACGGGCTGCTGCGCGGCCTCTACCGCTACGCCCCGGCGCCGGTCCAGGAGGGTCCGAAGGCGCAGATCCTCGCCTCCGGCACGGGCATGCAGTGGGCGCTCAAGGCGCAGAAGCTGCTCGCCGAGGAGTGGGGCGTCGCCGCCGACGTGTGGTCGGCGACGTCGTGGATCGAGCTGCGGCGCGACGCGATCCGCGCCGAGGAGCACAACCTGCTGCACCCGGCGGACGAGCCCGAGGTCCCGTATGTCACCCGCGCCCTGCAGGACACGACGGGCCCGGTCGTCGCGGTCAGCGACTTCATGCGCGCGGTGCCGGACCTGATCGCCCGCTGGGTGCCGAACGACTACACGTCGCTCGGCACGGACGGCTTCGGCCTCTCCGACACCCGGCACGCCCTGCGCCGCCACTTCCACGTCGACGCCGAGTCGATCGTGGTGGCGGCACTGCGCCAGCTCGCCCGCCGCGGCGAGGTGCCGGCCTCGGCCCCGGCGGACGCCGCCAAGAAGTACGCGATCGATGACGTCAACGCCGCCCCGGTCGGCGAGACCGGCGGCGACTCGTAACCGCCGCACGCGCAGAAGGGGGTCGCAGCCGCGGCCCCCTTCTCGTCTTCCGGCACGATCGAGAGTTCGGGCTCGAAGGGGACTTTGGGGCTTGGGGACTCGGGCCGGTGCGGAACGACCGCTCGGGTATCGTGCCGTTGGTCTGAGCTGGCAGATCGACTGGACAAACCGGCGGACCGGGCTCGTCACCCGTTCGGGTCGAGCATGATCAATGAGTAACGCAATACTCACTCGTAAGTATTTACCCTCGCGTTCAATGAGTACTACGTTCGGATTACGAGGGTCGACGTAGGGCTACACGGGCGCTACGTTGGGCACCGGCACGAATTCTGCACGTGAATCTTCCGTGAAGAGAGAGCCGGTTGTGAGGATCTCGCCCCAATCACGCGGTGGTGCGCCAGGTAGCGCGCCGCCCAGCCGTGGCCACCGGCCCCGCCCCGATGGCGTCGAGCATGAGCGCCTGCACGGCGTAGGGCTCGGCCGGCTTCCAGTCGTGCGCCTCCGGGGGGCGCTCCCAGCGCACGCGCCCGCCGAGCTGGGGACTCGGCGGCGCCGGGACCCAGGAGTCCTGCCCGTGCAGGATCACGCCGGGGTGCGCGGCGAGCTCGGGGAGCACCCCGTGGCCGGGCAGCACCAGGAACATCCAGCGGTCCCCGGGTGCCGCCGCGACCGGGCCGCGGGCGGCCGCGAGGCCGTCGCCGAGCAGCGCGGCGCGACCCAGGGTGCTCGGCACCTCCAGCACGTCGAAGGCATGGCCGGTTGGCAGCAGCACCGTGTACGGGTGCTCCCGCCACAGCGCCGCCGCCTCGGCCTCGCCGACGGTCGCCGGCAGGGCCGTCGGGTGGCATGCGACGGTGGGGCAGCCCGGCCTGCCGCAGTCGAAGCGGCGCGGCCGGGAGGGCCGGCCCGCGTGCCGGCCGGCCAGGAAGGCGCCCGGTCGCACCGGCCAGCCGTGTGCGGCGTAGCGGGCCGCCGCCTTGCGCAGTCGCGACCGTTCCCACCAGAGCATGACCGTCTCCTACCGGGCGAGATCACTGGAAAGTGCGCACGAAACCACGTCGCGTTACCGGACGCGTTGTGCGTCGTTGGCCTTGACGACGGGGGTTGCAACTTGCACATCGGAACATATGAGCGGGTGACCGGGAGGAACCGCACAAATCGTGCGATGTCTACCGGCTGGGTGACCTCCGGAGGTGAGCGACGTGGATGAGTTGCCCATCGGCCGTCGGGTGGCGTACTGGAGAAACCGGCGCAAGATGTCGCAGCAGGTGTTCGCCGACCGGCTCGGCAAGTCCAAGAGCTGGGTCGACAAGGTCGAGCGCGGCGTGCGCCGGCTGGACAAGTTCTCCGTCGTGTACGAGATCGCCGACGTCCTCCAGCTCGACGTGCAGATCCTGCTGGGGCGGGACCCGGAGCGGCGGCCGGACAGCGTCAGCGGCGTCGACCAGGTCGAGGTCGAGGAGATCCGGGCCGCGCTGGAGCGCTACGACCAGATCAGCGCGTTCTTCTACGCGCCGCCGGAGCCGCCCTCCCTGCCGGAGATGCGCAAGGCCGTCACCCACGCCTGGCTGAGCTACCAGCACGCGAAGTACGCCACGCTGGCCCGCACCCTGCCCCGCCTGCTGCGCGAGGCGCAGGCCGCCGACACCGCCTACACCGACGGCCCGCAGGCCGAGGAGGCCGCTCACCTGCTCGGACAGGTGTACCAGATCGCCTCGTCGGCGCTGCGCAAGCTCGGCGAGCACGAGCTGTCCTGGCTCGCCGCGGACCGCTCGATCGCCGTGTCCCAGCGCACCGGCGACCAGCTGCTGGCCGGCACCGCCACCACGCGCGTCGCGCTGGCGCTGCTGTCGCTCGGGCGCGCCCGGCCCGCGCTGGAGATCAACGTCAACATCGCCAACCGGCTCGCCCCCGGTACCGACGGCAACGACCACACGCCCGAGCGCCTGTCCGTCTACGGGCAACTGCTGCTGCAGGGCGCGATGGCCGCGGCCCGCACCGGCGACAGCGCGACCGTGCGCGACCTGCTCGCCGGCGCCGAGGAGGCGGCCCGCGGCCTGGGTGGCGACGCCAACTACTACTGGACGTGCTTCGGCCCGACGAACGTCCAGCTGCACCGCGCCGCCGCCGCCGTGGAACTCGGCGAGGGGCGGGTGGCTGTGGAGGTACACGAAAATCTGGATCTTGATGCGTTTCAGGCCCTGCTGCCGGAGCGCCGGGCGCACCACTACCTGGACCAGGCCCGGGCGCGGGCGCTGATCGGCGACATCGAGGTGGCCAGCGAGATGCTGCTCGAGGGCGACCGGCTGGCCCCCGCGGAGATCCGGTGCCGGCCCCTGGCCCGCGAGGTGCTCAGCGACGTCCTGCGCCGCACCCGCGGCGCCCCGTCCGCCCCGGTGGCCGAACTCGCCGAACATATGAGCGTGGGGGTTTGAACACAAGGCAGAATGCCGGTATGTCCGGACCCGTCCTTTACGCCGTCGTGTGTGGCTCCCCGGCCACCCAGGGCGTCGGCACCCTGATCTCGCTCGCGCAGCAGCGGGGCTGGGACGTCTGCGTGGTCGCCACGCCGGACGCCCTCAAGTGGCTCGACATCCCCGCCGTCGTCAAGCAGACGGGCCACCCGGTGCGGCACCGCTACAAGTACCCAGGCGAACCCGACGTCCTGCCCCCGGCCGAGGCCATGATCGTCGCGCCGGCCACCGTCAACACCGTCAACAAGTGGTCGGCCGGCATCGCCGACACCCTGGCCCTCGGCCTCATCGTGGAGGGGCTCGGCCTGGACCTGCCGATCGTGGCCGTGCCGTACACCAACCGCGCGATGGCGGCCCATCCCGCCTTCGGCGAGTCGATCGAGCGGCTGCGCTCCTGGGGCGTCACCGTCCTCTACGGCGAGGAGGTCGTCGATCTGCACCAGCCCGGGATCGGCGAGACCCGTGACGACTTTCCGTGGCACCTGCCGCTCGACGCGCTCGATCGGCACCCGTCCGTGCGGGCCCAGCGGATCACGGGCGGGGACGCGGGGGCTAACGTTACGCCGTGCGTGTAGCCGAACTCGTGGAACTGCTGGAGCGGCGGTATCCGCCGGACTGGGCCGAGGACTGGGACCGCGTCGGCTTCGTCCTCGGCGACCCCGACGCGACCGTCACCCGGGTGCTGCTCGCCGTCGACTGCGACCCGGCGGTCGTGGACGAGGCGGAGGCGGCCGGGGCCGAGTTCGTGTTCACCCACCACCCGCTGCTGCTGCGCGGGGTGTCCAGCGTGGCGCCCACGACGTACAAGGGCCGGATCGTGCACCGGATGATCCGGTCCGGGATCGCGCTGTACACCGCCCACACCAACGGCGACGTCGCCAACCCGGGCGTGTCCGACTCCCTGGCCGCGGCCCTCGGCCTGCGCGACGTGCGGCCGCTGCGCCCCGATCCCCGCGCGCCCGAGCGGGGACACGGCCGCGTCGGGCGACTTCCCGAGCCGATGACCCTGGCCGCCTTCGCCGCCCACGCGGCGGCGAGCCTGCCGAAGACGGCCGCCGCCGTGCGCGCCGCTGGCGACCCGGCCGCGACGGTCGAGACGGTCGCGGTCTCCGGCGGCGCCGGCGACGCGTTCCTGGCCGACGCGGTGCGGGCCGGCGTTGACGCATACTTGACCGCGGATCTGCGCCACCACCCGGCGCAGGAGCACCTCGCCAATGGCGGGCCGGCCCTCGTCGACGTCGCCCACTGGGCGTCCGAACGGCCCTGGCTGGACGACGTGGCGGCGTTCCTGCGGGCGGAGGCCGGCGTGCAGACCGTGGTGTCCGATGTGGACACCTCACCCTGGGTACTGTTGAGAGGCTCCGTGGAGGGCAACGACTCGTGAAGGCTGACCCGCAATCCCAGCGCCGCCTGCTCGACCTGCAGGCGATCGACATCGCGCTGACCCAGCTCGCGCACAAGCGCAAGGCCCTGCCCGAGCATGCCGAGCTCGACAAGCTGGCCCGCGAGCTGTCAACGAGGGAGGATCAGCGGGTCCGTGCCCAGGTGGCCGTCGACGACCTCGACCGCGACATCGACCGGCTCGAGCGCGACGCCGAGCAGGTCCGTGCCCGCAAGCAGAAGGACCAGACGCGCCTCGACGCCGGCACCGGCCCGGCGCGCGAGCTCGAGGCGCTGCAGCACGAGATCGCCACGCTCAACCGGCGCCAGTCCGAGCTCGAGGACGCCGAGCTGGAGCTCATGGAGCAGCGCGAGACCGCGCAGGCGGCCCTGGACGAGGTCCGCACCGAGCTGGAGGCCCGCCGGGCCGCCCGCGACGAGGCTGAGCGGCGCCGCGACGAGGCCCTCGCCGCGATCGCCAAGGACGAGGAGTTCCGCCGGGCCGGCCGCCGCCCACTCGCCGCGGACCTGCCCGTGGACCTCGTCACCCTCTACGACAAGATCCGCGAGAGCAGCGGCGGCATCGGCGCGGCCATGCTGCGCCAGGGCCGCTGCGAGGGCTGCCGCATCGAGCTCGCCGGCGGCGACCGGGCCCGGGTGAAGGCCGCCGACCCGGACGAGGTCGTGCGCTGCGAGGAGTGCCGCCGCATCCTGGTGCGCACCGCCGAGTCGGGGCTGTAGCCGCATGCGGGTGGCCGTCGAAGCGGATGGCGGGTCGCGCGGAAACCCCGGCCCGGCCGGCTATGGCGCCGTCGTGCTCGACGAGTCCGGCGAGGTGCTCGCCGAGCGCCTCGGCACGCTCGGCGTGACGACCAACAACGTCGCCGAGTATTCCGGGCTCATCGCCGGCCTGCGCGCCGCACGCGAGCTCGGCGCCGACGAGGCCGAGGTGCGCATGGACTCCAAGCTCGTCATCGAGCAGATGTCCGGGCGCTGGCAGATCAAGCACCCCGGCCTGCGCCCGCTCGCCGAGGAGGCCCGGGAACTGGCCAAGGGCTTTTCCCGGATTCGGTACACCTGGATCCCCCGCGAGCGGAACCGGCACGCCGACCGCCTGGCCAACGCCGCGATGGACGGCAAGACCGCCTCGGACGTGGAGCCTCCCGCCGCCTCGGAGCCGCCGCGGTCGTGGTCGCCGCCCTCGACCGGCTCGCCGCTGCGGATGGTGGTCCTGCGACACGGACAGACCCCGTATACGGCCCAGAAGCGCTACTCCGGCCGCGGCGACATCGCCCTCTCCGAGGCCGGCCACGAGCAGGCGGCCCGCGCCGCCGCCCGCGCGCGGCAGCTCGCCCCGTCCATCGCCGCGGTGGTCAGCTCGCCGCTGAAGCGCTGCCTCGAAACCGCGGCCGCCTTCGGCGACGTGCCGATCCACGTCGAGGACGACCTCATCGAGTGCGACTTCGGCGAGTGGGAGGGGCTCACCTACGCCGAGGTCCGCGAGCGCTACGGCCCCGAGCAGGACCGCTGGCTCGCCTCCACCGCCGTCGCGCCGCCGGGCGGCGAGTCGTTCCAGCAGGTCGCCATGCGGGTGCGGCGGGCCGTGCGGCGGCTGCAGGAGCGCTACGAGGGCCGCGAGATCGCCGTCGTCAGCCACGTCACCCCGATCAAGCTGCTGCTGCGCGACGCGCTCGCCGCGAGCGACTCGCTCCTCTTCCGGCTGTACCTCGACCCCGCCGGCCTGTCGCTCGTGGACTCCTGGCCCGACGGCGGCGTCGCGGTGCGCCTGGTGAACGAGACCGCTCACCTGTCCTAGCGCCTGCTTCATAGCTGAGGCGGGGCTGCGGCGGGCCCAGATTCCGCCTGGCGGCGTCCCGCGCAAGCCCGGTTACAACACCGGTAGCCTGGCTCCCGGGGGCCACCACCAGACGAAATCTGGACTCCGCCTCGCTCCCACCCCAGCTATGAAACAGGCGCTAGCTAGAAGAACGCGCGGTACAGCAGCACCAGCCCCACCACCGAGCCGAACACGACGATCATCGTCTTGAGCACCGCGCTCGGCAGCCGGCGGGCCAGCCGGGCGCCGACGTACCCGCCGACGATCGCGGCCGGCGCGACGATCGCCACGTCGAACCAGTCGACCGGCCCGAACAGCCCGAACGCGAGCACGCCGACCAGCCCGCCGAGCGCCGAGATGACATTCTTCAGCGCGCTGACCCGGGCCATGGACTGGTCCAGGACGAGCGCGAGCGCGGCGACGAGCATCACGCCGAGGGCGGCGCCGAAGTACCCGCCGTACAGCGAGCCGAGGAACACCATCCCGTGCAGCCCGAGCCGCTGCCGGCGGGGCGACAGCTCGCGAGGATGCCCGACGAGCCGCCGCAGCCGGTCCTGGAACGCGAGCACCGCCGTGGCCCCCAGCACAAGGAACGGCACCACGAGGTCGAAGGCCTCGGCCGGCGTCAGCAGCAGCAGCGCGCACCCGAGCGAGGCCGCGACGACCGACGTCGGCCCGAGGCTCAGCAGCAGCCGCCGAGACCCGTCCCGGGCCAGGTCGGCCAGGTCGGTGCGGCTGCCGTAGACGGACGCGACGTACCCGGGGAAGACGGACGTGGTGTTGGTCACGTTCGCCGCCACGGGCGGCAGCCCCGTGGCGATCAGCGCGGGAAACGTGATGAGCGAGCCACCCCCCGCGATCGCGTTGACGGTTCCGGCCGCCAGTCCGGCCACGGACAGCAAGGCGATGTCTGAGGGGTTCATGGTCTGACTACCATAGTCAGCGCGACGGACGAGTCGACCGGGCGGCCGCGTCGGCACCACACTGGTGCCGCCGAGGAACGTCCGGGCTCCACAGGGCAGGGTGGTTGTTAACGGCAACCCGGGGCGACCCGCGGGACAGTGCCACAGAAAGCAGACCGCCCAGAGGGCCGGGAAACCGGCCGGCTGGGTAAGGGTGAAACGGTGGGGTAAGAGCCCACCAGCGCCCCGGGCGACCGGGGCGGCTAGGTAAACCCCACCCGGAGCAAGGTCAAAAGGGCCGGCGCCCACGGGCCCGGCCTGCGCAGGCGTTCGAGGGCTGCCCGCCCGAGCCTGCGGGTGGACCGCTGGAGCCTGCCGGCAACGGCAGGCCGAGATGGATGGCCGCCCCCCACCGCAAGGCGGGGACAGAACCCGGCGTACAGGTCGACTCGTCCGTCGCCCTCTCGATCACGGCCCGGCGGCCAGGCGGGGACCATGTCACCGCGCCTGGCCGCGTTCACCGTCTGCCGTGGGTTACGGCCGCAGGTCGCGCAGCGGACCGTGGTCGTCCGGGAAGTTCCTTGTGCTCAACGCCTGCACGCCCGCGGTGTGGTCGCCGTTGAACGGCGTCACCGCGTTCGGGTCCTTCTGGCAGCCGGCGGCGACCGCATCCTTCGGCGAGTTGAACCACAGCCCGAGGTGGTACTGGTGGACCGGGTTCGTCCGCGGGTTCGACGAGGCGTCCGGGATCGGCGAGGTGTGCACCACCGGGGCCGGGGCGGTGCCGGGCGCCACGCTGAACGTCTCGATGCTGAACCGGCCGACGAACCTGCCGGTGGCTGTGCCCGAGCGGTTCGTGTCCAGGTCGCCCTGGTACCAGGACAGGCCGAACGGCGCGTTCGGCACCTGGGTGACGAACAGATCGAACTCCGTGTTCTTCGGCAAGCCGCTCGCCACGATCGTCATTACCTCGACCGGCCCCTTTGACTGTACGGTGACCTTGGCCTTGGCGTCGGGCAGGCAGCCCGTATTCACCGAGTTCGCGGACCGGACCATCTGGAACTCGATCCTGGTGTGTTTGGCGCCGGTGGCGATGGCTGTCGCACCGCCGCCCGCGACGATCATTCCTGCGGCGCCGAGGACGACGGCGGCGCGTTTGATGTGCGTCTTCATGTTTGGCCTCCCTGTGTCGATCTCTTGTTGTCACGTCTCTTTCGAGATATGCGGACGAAATTGGGCAGGCGGGATCAACCCACCTTCGTGGCGGGGGATGTAGGTAGCGAAAGCAGCACTCAATTGGGCGCGTCGGAGCGCGCCCTACGTGTACGGAAATGGACCGGTAGCCGATTGACCGGCTGACAGGCCGGACGCCGGCGCTCTCCTCGCCTTGCGGACCTGCTCACGGACAACGTACTGCACGGGAAATGTCCGGGGGTTGGTGTCGCGTCGGGTAGACGAGGGGTATTGCTGTTGCCGTCCGCCTCACATCCCAGACGTCACCTGCGGCTCACGTCAGCGCGAACCGTCCGGTTCCGGCAGGCCGCACCTGCTCCGCCTCGATGACGAGCACCGGGTGCTGGCGGCCGCCGGGCGAACGGGGGTGTGCCGGAATGCGGGGACGCTCAAGGCAACTCAGCAGTGCCGCCGCGTCACAGGGTGATGTCGCGGCCGGGCTGCTCGTCCACTTCGCGCCAGGCCTGGACGCGGAGCGGGCGGACGCGGAAATACAGGTAGTCGCGCAGGGTTCGCGGGTCGAACCCTGTCTTCTCGGCGAACGCGTCGCCCTCGGCCGGCGAGAGCTCGGCGGTCGGCACGGCCGTCACCGCGCCGTGGATGAGCACCACGTCGCGGGTCGGGCCGACGCCGATGCGGACGTCCTTCGAGGCGAGCATGTTGCGAGCCGTCGGCGACGTGGCCGCGGTCGCGAGCAGCAGCGTCTCGCCGTCCCAGAGGAACGACAGCGGCACCAGGTACGGCATGCCGTCCGGCGTCGCCGTCGCGATCCAGGCGTCCACATTCTCGGCGAGCCGGCGCAGCGTGTCGGACACGCGCCGGTCGTGCGGGCGGGGAGCCATACGGACCAATTCCTCCAGGTCGTTGGGCATCCAGCGCGGCCGGAGTGCCCGGGCAAACGGGGTTGCTGGCCCCGGGCCTACTGCGACAGGCGAGCCAGGTCCTCGAAGTACTCCGGGTAGGTCTTCGCCACGCACCGTGGGTCGCGGATCTCGATGCCCGGCACCCGCAGGCCCAGCAGCGCCAGGCTCATCGCCATGCGGTGGTCCTCGTAGGTGTCGAACGTGGTCGGGGTTGGCGTGGCCGGGTTGATGGTGAACCCGTCGGCCTCCTCGACCGCGTCAATGCCCGCGCGGGACAGCTCCGTCACGATCGCGCCGATGCGGTCGGTCTCCTTGCGGCGGATGAAGCCGATGCCGGTGATCCGGGTCGGGGAGTCGGCGAACACGGCCACCGCGGCGAGGGTCTGCGCGGTGTCGGAGATGTCGGCCATGTCGACCTCGATGCCGTGCAGCTCGCCGGTGCCGGTGACCGTGATGCTGTCGGCGGCCCACTCGACCCGGGCCCCCATCCGCTCCAGCAGCTCGGCGAAGCGCACGTCGCCCTGCAGGCTGCGGGTGCCCAGCCCCTCGACGGTCACCCGCCCGCCGGTGATCGCGGCCGCGGCCAGCAGGTAGGAGGCGGCGCTCGCGTCGGGCTCGATGTCGTAGTCGGTCGCCCGGTATGCGCCCGGCTGCACCGTCAGACCCTCCACGGTCACGCCGAACGCGGTCATGACGGCGGTGGTCGCCTCGACGTAGGGCACCGAGACCAGCGGCGAGGTGAGCTCGACCGTCAGCCCCTCGGCCATGAGCGGACCGGCCATGAGCAAGCCGGAGAGGTACTGGCTGGAGATGTGCCCCGGTAGCGCCACCTTGCCCCCGGTCAGCGGCCCGGTGACGGCGACCGGCAGGAACCCGGGCTCGCCCAGGTCCTCCACCGTCGCGCCCAGCTCGCGCAGCGCGACGACGAGCGCGGCGAACGGCCGGGCGCGCAGCTGCGGCGTGCCGTCGACCACGCCGCGCGCGGGGCGCAGCGCCGCCGCCGGCAGCACGAACCGCGACGTGGTGCCCGACTGGCGTGCGTCGATGTGCACGTCGCCGGCGGCGGCACGCACGTCGACCCCGTCAACGACCGCCGTCCGCGCGGCCTCGTCGACGGTGAGGGTCACGCCCAGCGCCCGGACGGCGTCGAGCATCGCGTACGTGTCGTCGGCGAAGAGCACTCCCGTCAGCGTGCTGCGCCCGGGCGCGAGCGCGGCGCAGATGAGGGCGCGGTTGGTGATGCTCTTCGAGCCGGGCGGGCGCAGCACCACGTCGGGCGGCGAGGCCAGCGGCGTGATGGCGAGGACGTCCGGCAGGTCATCGGCATGGAGGCTCACCCTTCGATTGTCCCGCAGGCCCCGCGGGCGCGGGAACGAGGGCCGCCGTTTCCGGAGCTTCGTCCGGTACCCCAGGTCGACCGGCTCCAGCGGCACCGGATGGTCGTGCACCGGGCGCCGCACGCGGTTCACCGGGGCCGGGATCCGCGACGGTTCGGGGACTGTCGCGCTGCGGGGCTCCACTCGTCGGAGAGGCGGTACGCATACTGCTCGCATTCCGCCGCCGCCGGGTCTTTCACGGCCCCCCGGGACCGGCTGGTCTCGTGCGGCTCGCCGGAGCGCCTTGGTGTCCACCGTGGACGATTCTCGTTCGCCCCCGAACGATGGCCGGAGGGTCGACCGGACGACTCGAATGTGCTTCCTCCGTTCGGCTCACCCTCGGGTGATGGTGACCACATGGCGACGCGACAACTCCCGGTTCCGCATGGGATTTTCGGGTGGGCACATGATTGGGAAAGCCTTGCCACACAATGGATCCGGACCGGCTCGAGGCGCCTAGCAGCATCCGGAGCCGGTGCCGTGCGGGTCTGAGACCGATCTCGGCCGGTTGCGTCTACTGTGGAATCTGAACCAGGTATTTGCCGGTTTCGGTGGCGCGTGTTGCATTTGCGGTGCACAGTGATGTCATGAGCAGCAGCGGTGCTGAGCGGTACTACTGGTGCCTATCTCACCAACGGGTCGAGTCCGAGGCCGACATGTGCCCTGGAAGGGATCGCCTCGGCCCCTATGATTCGGCGGCAGAAGCCGAGCAGGCCCTCGCTAAAGTCCACGAACGCAACGAGGCGTGGGACGCCGAGGACGAACGGTGGGAAGGCAAGCCCTAGTACGACGCCGGACCACGGGCGACCGCGAACCGCCCGGGTCCGACGGCAACCGGAACACCCGTCCACCCGCACAACCCAACCGCGAATATCCCGCAGGACGCGGGATAACTCCTCCAGGAGGACCACGATGGCCGCAGCAAACAAGGCCACCACGAGATCGGCCGCAGCGCGCGCGGCCGCGACCAACGCGGCGGCCCAGGCCCCCGTGACGACCGACCCGGCCCCCGCCAAGGCCCGTGGGACGGTCGCCGCAAGTTCCCCCCGCCGCACCACAACGGCGGCAGTGACCCCGGCGTCGTCGACGTCAGCGCGCAAGTCGGCGGCGGCCAAGGCGGCGACCCCGGCGTCTTCGGCGTCGACGTCGTCGCGGAAGCCGGCGGCGGCCAAGACGGCCACCCCGGCGGCGAAGAAGACGACGGCGGCAGCCAAGACGGCGGCCCCGGCGTCTTCGGCGTCGCGGAAGCCGGCGAGCGCCAAGACCGCGACCCCGGCGTCTTCGACGTCGACGTCGTCGCGGAAGCCGGCGGCCGCCAAGACGGCCACCCCGGCAGCGAGGAAGACGACGGCGGCGGCCAAGGCGGCGACGCCGGCGGCGAAGAAGACGACGGCGGCGGCCAAGACGGCCACCCCCGCGGCGAGGAAGACGGCGGCGGCGGCCAAGACGGCGACGGCGGCGGCGGCCAAGACGGCGGCGGCGGCGGCCAAGACGACCGCCGCGGCCGCGAAGAAGACGGCGGCCAAGACCACCACCGTGGTCAAGGCGGCAGCGAAGAAGGCCGCGCCGGCCAAGAGCGCGGCGAAGACGACCACCACGGCGGCCAAGAAGACCACCGCCGCCAAGACCACGGCTGCCAAGAGCACCACGGCCGCGAAGAAGGCCGCGACCGCGAAGGCCACCCCGGCCAAGGCAGCGGCGAAGAGGACCGCCACGGCGAAGGCAGCCCCGGCGAAGGCGGCGACCAAGGCGACCGCGGCGAAGTCGACGGCGGCGAAGGCGACCACGGCCAAGGCGGCCGCGGCCAAGACGACGACGGCCAGGGCCACCAAGGCGGCGGCTACCAAGGCGGCGGCGAAGGCGGCTCCGGCGAAGGCGGCGGCGAAGAGGACGGCCACGGCGAAGGCGGCTCCGGCGAAGGCGGCGGCCAAGGCGACCAAGGCGACCGCGGCGAAGTCGACGGCTGCCAAGGCCACCACGGCCGCGAAGACCACCGCGGCGGCGAAGAAGGCCGCGACCGCGAAGGCCACCCCGGCCAAGGCGGCGGCGAGGAAGACCGCCACGGCGAAGGCGGCTCCGGCGAAGGCTGCGACCAAGGCCACCGCCGCGAAGTCGGCGGCGAAGGCGGCTCCGGCGAAGGCGACGACCCGGACGTCCGCCGCCAAGGCCGCCCCCGCCAGGTCGGCGGCCAAGGCGACCACGGCCAAGGCGACCAAGTCCGCGGCGGCGAAGGCTGCTCCGGCGAAGGCGGCAACCAGGGCCGCCGCGGCGAAGACGGCGGTGAAGGCCACCCCGGCCAAGACCGCCGCGACGAAGACGGCGGGCGCCAGGGCCACGGCGACCAGGGCCGCGACCAAGACGACCGCCGCCAAGACCACCACGGCCAAGGCGGCGACGGCGACCACGGCCAAGGCGACCACGGCCAGGGCCACCAAGGCGGCGGCTACCAAGGCGGCGGCGAAGGCGACCACGGCGAAGGCGACCACGGCGAGGGCTACCAAGTCCGCGGCGGCTAAGGCGACCACGGCGAAGGCGACCACGGCGAGGGCCACCAAGTCCGCGGCGGCGAAGGCGGCCCCGGCCAAGGCGACAGCGAAGGCCACCCCGGCCAAGACCGCGGCGGCGAAGTCGACGGGCGCCAAGGCCACGGCGACCGAGGCCCCGACGACCGAGGCCACGGCGACCAAGACGGCGGCGAGGAAGACCACCGCACGGAAGGCACCGGCCCGCAAGGCGGCCACGGCGACCGAGGCCACGGCGACCGAGGCCACGGCGATCGAGGCCACGGCGACCAAGGCGGCGGCGAGGAAGGCCACCGCACGGAAGGCGCCGGCCCGCAAGGCCGCCACGCCGCCCGCCGCGGCGGCCGAGGCCCCGCAGACGCTCGCCCCCGCGGCGGCCGATCCGGTCGAGTCCGTCGAGCCGGTCGAGCCGGCGACGCCCCCGGCGGTCATCGCCGAGGGCGGCCTGGACGCCGGGGCCCCGGCGGCGGAGGAGGACACCGCGTCGGGCGCCGCGGCCGAGGCCATCCCGGGCCGCGAGAACGGCAACAACCCGGAGGAGGCCGCGAGCATGACGCCGGAGGACTGGGCGAGCATCGCCCGCCCGTAACGGAGGTACTCGCAACGACGGCCGGTCCGCCCTCTGGGCGGGCCGGCCGTTCGCCTTTTCGCGGGGTGGGTGAGCGATGACGCCCGTTCGCGGGAGTCCGTGGGTGAACCGGGCTGGTATGACTGACCGGTGACCGCACGCCGTGTTCTCGCCCCGCGCATCGACTTCAGCGCGCTGCGCCACGAGTTCGACCTGCCCGACGGGTTCTCCGCCGACGCCGAGGGGGAGGCCCGGGAGGCCGCCGCGCGGATGTTTGACGACCGGGCCGACCGCACCGAGCTCGAGCTCGTCACCATCGACCCGCCCACCTCGAAGGACCTCGACCAGGCGCTGTTGCTGCTGCGGCGCGACGGCGGATACCGGGTCCACTACGCCATCGCCGACGTCGCGGCGTTCGTCACGCCCGGCGGGGCGCTGGAGCGCGAGACATGGAAGCGTGGCCAGACCGTGTACCTGCCCGATGGCAAGGTGCCGCTGCACCCGCCGGTGCTCAGCGAGGGCGCCGCGAGCCTGCTGCCCGACCAGGTGCGGCCCGCGGTGCTGTGGACGATCGACCTCGACGAGGCCGGGGCGACCGTCGCCGTGGACGTCGCCCGGGCGCGGGTGCGCAGCCGGGCCAAGCTCGACTACGCCTCCGTGCAGCGCGACGCCGACGCGGGGACGCCGCACCCGTCGGTGGCCCTGCTGCCGGAGGTCGGCCGGCTGCTCGTCGGGCTGGGGCTGGACCGCGGCGCGGTGAATCTGCCGATGCCCGAGCAGGAGATCGAGCCGGATGGGGACGGCTGGCGGCTCACCCTGCGCGCGCCGGTCGCCGTCGAGGAGTACAACGCGCAGATCTCGCTGCTGACCGGGATGGCCGCGGCCGGCATCATGCTCGGCGGCGGGGTGGGGCTGCTGCGCACGATGCCGCCTCCGCCGACCGAGACCGTCGAGGCGCTGCGGGTGGCGGCGGGGGCGCTCGGGATACCTTGGCCCGACCATGCCACGCCCGGGCGGGTCATCGCCGCGCTCGACTTCTCCCAGCCGCGGGCCGCGGCCCTTCTCGACCAGGCGGCCGAGATGATGCGCGGGGCCGGGTACACGCCCTTCGACGGCGGGCCGCCCCAGCAGCCCCTGCACGCCGCCGTGGCCGCGCCGTACGCACACGTGACGGCCCCGCTGCGGCGCCTGGCCGACCGATACGTCACCGAGGTGTGCCTCGCCCTGCACGCGGGCGCAGCGGTGCCCTCGTGGGCCCGGGAGGCGCTGCCGAAGCTGCCCGAGGCGATGACACGTACGGACCGGGTCGCCGGCGCCGCCGGGCGGGGCGCGGTCGACCTCGTCGAGGCGGTACTGCTGCAGGGCCGCGTCGGCGAGATCTTCGAGGCCGCCGTGCTCGACGTCGACCCGGCCCGCCGCCGCGCGGACATCGCGATCGACGACCCGCCGGTGCGGGCCCGCTGCGAGGGCGACGGCCTGCCGCTGGGGGAGCGCGTGGCGGTACGGCTCACGGAAGCCGACCCGGCCAAGCGAAGGGTGGTCTTCCAGGATGTACAACTGGAGGCATGAGCTACGACCAGAGCACCCTGCCCGATGTCTCGGGGCTGTCCGTCGGCATCATCGGCGGCACCGGTCCCCAGGGGCGCGGCCTTGCCTATCGTTTCGCCCGCGCCGGACAGCGGGTCCTCGTCGGATCCCGTTCGACCGAGCGCGGCGAGCACGCGGCGCAGGGGCTGCGCGACATGCCCGGTGTCGGGCCTGACCTCGTCGCGGGCGGCGACAATGAGTTCGCCGCGGGCGCCGACGTCGTCATCGTCGCGGTGCCGTGGGAGGGTCACGCGGGCATCGTCTCCGAGCTGGCGCCGCTGCTGATCGGCGGGAAGATCGTCGTGGACTGCGTCAACCCGCTCGGCTTCGACAAGCAGGGGCCGTATCCGCTGCGGGTCGAGGAGGGCAGCGCCGCCGAACAGGCCGCCACCCTGCTGCCCGAGGCCCGGGTCTGCGCCGCGTTCCACCACGTCAGCGCGGTGCTGCTGGCCGACCCCGAGGTCGACGCCGTCGACCTGGACGTGCTCGTGCTCGGCGACGATCGCGACGCCACCGACCAGGTGCAGGCGCTGGCCGCGCGGATCGACGGCATGCGCGGTGTGTACGCCGGCCGGCTGCGCAACGCCGGGCAGGTCGAGGCGCTGACGGCGAACCTCATCGCCATCAACAAGCGGTACAAGGCCCACGCCGGGATCCGGGTGACCGATCTGTGAGCGACGAGTTCGGCCCGGTGTTCGACCCATGGTCCGCGGAGTTCGTCGCGGCGCCGTACGCGGCCTATGCGCGCCTGCGCGAGGAGTCGCCGGTGCGCTGGTTCGAGCCGAGCCGGCAGTATCTCGTCTCCCGGCACGAGGACGTCAACGCGCTGCTGCGCGACCGCCGGCTGGGCCGCAGCTACCTGCACGTGAGCACCCACGAGGAGATGGGCCGCACGGCGCCGCCGGACTATCAGGAGCCGTTCTGGACCCTCAACGACAACGGCATGCTCGACCGTGAGCCGCCCGACCACACGCGGCTGCGCCGGCTGGTGTCGCAGGCGTTCACCCCGCGGCGGGTGGAGGCCCTGCGCCCGGTCGTGGGGCGCCTCGCCGAGGAGCTCGTCGACGCGTTCGTGGCCGAGGGCGGCGGCGACCTGATCGCCCAGGTCGCCGAGCCGCTGCCGGTGACCGTCATCGCCGAGCTGCTCGGCGTGCCCGAGGCCGACCGGTACCACCTGCGGCCCTGGTCGGCCGCGATCTGCGGGATGTACGAGCTCAACCCCTCCCGCGAGACGGCCGAGGCCGCGGTGCGCGCGGCGGAGGAGTTCTCGGAGTATCTGCGCGCGCTGGCCCGCCGTCGCAAGGACGACCCGCGCGACGACCTCGTCAGCGCCCTCGCCGCGGTCGAGGGGCTCAGCGAGGACGAGCTCATCGGCACCTGCGTGCTGCTGCTCAACGCCGGCCACGAGGCGACGGTCAACGTCACCGGCAACGGCTGGCGGGCGCTGCTGCGGCACCCGGACCAGCTGCGGAAGATCAAGGACGACCCCGGCCTTCTCGGCGGCGCGATCGAGGAGTTGATGCGCTTCGACACCCCGCTGCAGATGTTCGAGCGGTGGGTGCTCGAGGACATCGAGGTGCGCGGCGTGCCGATCCCGCGGGGCAGCGAGGTCGCCCTGCTGTTCGGCTCCGCCAACCACGACCCGGCCGCGTTCGCCGACCCGGAGAGCCTCGACGTCACCCGCCGGGACAACCCGCACATCTCCTTCGGCGCGGGCATCCACTACTGCCTCGGCGCCCCGCTGGCCCGCATCGAGCTCGCTGCGTCGTTCGGGGCGTTGCTGTCCAAGGCGCCCGGCCTGCGGCTGGAGCGCGAGCCGGTCTACAAGCCCGGTTACGTCATCCCTGGCCTGGAAAGCCTGGATGTATCCGTATAAACCCACAAGGCCGTATAGACACCCACAACACGGTCGAATCCGGACGTCAGAGCGTCCGGATTCGACCGTTATTTCGTGAAATAGCCCGAACCGCCGTGGCGGTCGAGCGGGTCAGTCGAAGGTGTGTTCCTGCGCCGGGAAGACGCCCGAGCGGACCTCCTCGGCGAATGCCCGGGTCGCGTCGGTGAGGGCGCCGGCCAGGTCCGCGTAGCGCTTGACGAACCGCGGCGTCTTCCCCGTCCGCATGCCCGCCATGTCCTGCCAGACCAGCACCTGCGCGTCGGTCTCCGCACCCGCGCCGATGCCGATCGTGGGGATGTGCAGCTCGTGCGTGATGCGCTTCGCGACCTCACCCGGCACCATCTCCAGCACCACCGCGAACGCGCCCGCCTCGGCGACCGCGTGCGCGTCGCCCACGACGTCCTCGGCGGCGTCGCCGCGGCCCTGGACGCGGTATCCGCCGATCACGTGCTCGCTCTGCGGAGTGAAGCCGATGTGCGCCACGACCGGGATGCCGGCGCTGGTCAGCGCGGCGATCTGGGGCGCGACCCGCCGGCCGCCTTCGAGCTTCACCGCGTGGCAGCCGCCCTCCTTCATGAAGCGGACCGCGGTGCGCAGCGCCTGCTCGGGGCCCTCCTCGTATGAGCCGAACGGCAGGTCACCGACCACGAGCGCGCGCCGCGTCGAGCGGACCACCGCGCGCACCAGCGGGAGGAGTTCCTCCACGGAGACGGACACCGTGGACTCGTACCCGTAGACGTTGTTGGCGGCGGAGTCGCCCACCAGCAGGACGGGGATGCCGGCCTCGTCGAAGATGCCGGCGGTGTACTGGTCGTACGAGGTGAGCATCGGCCACCGCTCGCCGCGCTCCTTGGCGGCGATGAGGTCCCTGGTGCGCACCCGGCGATTGACGGCGCCCCCGTACAGGGACGGAATATCGGACATCAGCGTCCTCCCTCACTCCTCGAGGCCCCGTTCCGGGGTCCCCGGGCTTACCTCCCGATGGTCGCACCGGCGGCGCCGGATACGCATCCGTCGGATGCGGTTTTTCACAGCACCGATCCGCGGACGCCGGCGTCAGCGGGGCACGGTCCCGGGCCGCACGACCCGGCCGTGCCGGAACCGGTTCGTGATCGGCAGGCCGTGCTCGCGCGCGGACGCCCGCGCCGAGATCCGGGTGCCGGGCGGGATCCGGCGGCGGCGGTACTCCGCCGAGTCCACCATCCGCAGCGCGCGATCGACGAGCCCCGGGTCGTACCCCTCGGCCACGAGGTCGTCGCGGCCCAGACCGGCGTCGACGTAGCCGGCCAGGATCGCGTCGAGCGCCTCGTGGCCGGCCGGCGGGCCGGCGGTCGCGCGCCGCGGGATCGGCGGGGGCTCGTCGCGCCGCTCCGCCTCCTCGTTGCGCCACTGGGCGAGCCGCCGTACGAGCGTGCGCGGCACGTCCTTGAGCGGGTCGAAGCCGGCCTCCGGGCCGCCCTGCAGGATCGGGTCGCCGATCGCGAGCGCGCTGCGGTCGCCGGCGGTCAGCAGCAGGCGCCGCTCCTGGTCGGCCAGCGTGGCGAGGATCACCCCGCGGACGCGGGCCGGCAGCAGCTCCAGCGCGGGACCGCCGAGCGCGAGGTTGGCCAGGAAGGCGTCGACCATCGGCTGGATCGGCTCCACGCGGAAGTCCAGGCCGGTGCGCAGGGCCAGGTCGCGCGCGTCGTCGCGGGACGCCGCGGAGGAGTCCTCGCCGGGCATCGAGACGCCGACCACGCCGTCCGGGCCGAGCGCGTCGCAGGCGATCGCGGCGGCGACGGCCGAGTCGATGCCGCCCGACAGGCCCAGGGCGACGCTGTGATACCCGTTCTTGTGCGCGTAGTCGCGCAGGCCCAGCACCAGCGCCTGCCAGACCTCGGCCTCGTCGACGCCCCGCGCGGCGATCTGCGGCGGCGGGGCGGGCCGGGCCGGCTCGGGCACCGCGTCCGAGAGCGTCGCGTGCCCGGGCGCCGGGCCGCCGGCGGGCTGAGGCGCCGCGGCGGGCAGGTCGAGGTCGAGCACCATCAGCCGCTCGCTGAACAGGGGCGCGCGGGCGATCAGGGCGCCGTCCGGGCGTACCACCATGGAATCCCCGGCGAAGACCAGCTCGTCCTGGCCGCCGACGAGGTTCACGCTCGCGACGGTGGCGCCGGCCTCCGTGGCGCGCCGGGCGAGCAGGGCGAGGCGGGTGTCGTCCGGGCCGAGCTCGTACGGCGCCGCGTCGCCGTGCACCACCAGCCCCGCGCCCGCGCGCCTCGCTTCCGCGAACGCGCCATCGCCGCGCTCGGGGTCCTCAGGGTCCTCGAGGTCCTCGCCGACGGCCAGCGCGACCTGGACGCCGCCGACGCGCACCACGGCCGGCGGCGCACCGGGCCGGTCGCCGTCCGCGGGGCCGGTCACCCGGGCGCCGCGGTACAGCACCGCCGTCGCCGCGCGCGGCCCCGGCCCGTCGGCGGCTCCGGCGTCCAAGCATCCGGCCAGCACGACGATCTCGCCCAGGCCGCGCTCGGCCAGGCGCCCGGCCAGGTCGTCGACCGCCCGCCGGCACGCGTTCAGGAACGGCTCCTGCAGCGCCAGGCCGCCGACGGGGTGCCCGGTGAGCATCAGCTGCGGGAACGCCACCACATGGGCGCCCTCGCCGGCCGCGCGGGCCGTCCAGGCGAGCACCAGGGCCGAGTTGCCGGTCAGGTCGCCCACCGTCGGGTCGGCCTGGGCCAGGGCCAGTCGCAACCGGGCCGTGTCCACAGTGTGGTTCGCAGGGCCGTTCGCACCGTGCTTTTCGGTGTGGTCCATCCTCACGGTCGCCGCCTCCGTGACGTTCACTCCCGTGCCGGGCCGGATGCCGCGGTCCGGTAACTTGTGTGTAATAGCGTCGAGTGAGACTTGCCCGAATTCACCGTAGACATTCAGCCCGTAGACATTCAGCCATAGCCAGACCGCAGCTCGTGGGGGCATCGCCGTGGACCGTCAGCAGGAGTTCGTGCTCCGCACACTCGAAGAGCGGGACATCCGCTTCGTCCGGCTGTGGTTCACCGACGTGCTGGGGACGCTCAAGAGCGTTTCGGTCGCGCCGGCCGAGCTCGAGGCGGCGTTCGAGGAGGGCATCGGGTTCGACGGCTCCGCCATCGAGGGCTTCGCCCGGGTCTACGAGTCGGACATGGTGGCCATGCCCGACCCGACGACGTTCCAGGTGTTCCCCTTCGAGGGCGGCATGTCCGGCGAGAGCGCCCGGATGTTCTGCGACATCACCCTGCCCGACGGCTCGCCGTCCTGGGCCGACCCGCGCCACGTGCTGCGCCGGGCGCTGTCGAAGGCGGCCGAGAAGGGCTTCACCTTCTACACCCACCCCGAGATCGAGTTCTTCCTGCTCGAGTCGCTCGGCGGAGACGGCTCGATCCCGGTGCCGGTCGACACCGGGGGATACTTCGACCACACCACCCACGCCGTCGCCCGCGACTTCCGCCGCCAGGCGGTGCTCGCCCTGGAGCGGATCGGCATCTCGGTCGAGTTCAGCCACCACGAGGTGGCGCCCGGCCAGCAGGAGATCGACCTGCGCTACGCCGACGCGCTCACCACCGCCGACAACATCATGACGTTCCGGCACGTCATCAAGGAGGTCGCGCTGTCGCACGGCGTGCACGCGACCTTCATGCCCAAGCCGTTCACCGAGCAGCCGGGCAGCGGCATGCACACGCACCTGTCGCTGTTCGAGGGCGAGCGCAACGCGTTCCACGACGCCAGCGACCCGATGAAGCTCTCCAAGGTCGGCCAGGCGTTCATCGCCGGCCTGCTCGTGCACGCCCGGGAATACACCGCCATCACGAACCAGTGGGTGAACTCCTACAAGCGGCTCTTCCCACAGACGCTGCCCAACCGGATCACCGAGTCGCCGGCGTATGTCTGCTGGGGGCACAAGAACCGCTCGGCGCTGGTGCGGGTCCCGGCGTATGGCAAGCCGAACTCGGCGCGCATCGAGGTGCGCTCGCTCGACTCGGCCTGCAACCCCTACCTCGCCTACGCGGTCATGCTCGGCGCCGGCCTGCGCGGCATCGAGCAGGGCTACGAGCTGCCGCCCGGCGCCGAGGACGACGTGTGGGCGCTGACCGACGGCGAGCGCCGCGCGGCCGGCTACGAGTCGCTGCCGGAGAACCTCGCCGAGGCCATCGACGTCATGTCCGGCTCGGAGCTGGTCGCCGAGGTCCTCGGCGAGCACGTCTTCGACTTCTTCCTGAAGAACAAGCGGACCGAATGGGAGGAGTACCGCCGGGTGGTGACCCCGTTCGAGCGGGAGCGCTACCTCGGGATGATGTGATCCCGACGGCCGTTTGTCCGCACGCCCACGCGACGTCGCCGGATTCCAGGGGCCGCACGGTCGTTATTGTCGGGGCGTGACGATCGAAGGCAGTAGCGCGGGGGCCCCGAGAGGAAACACGGCACTCGTGGTGGAGAACGACCCATCCGACGGGGCCGCACGGCTCGGCGATTGGCTCGCCGGCGGCGGGCTGCGGCTGGAGGTGGTCCGGCCACACGCGGGCGAGGCGCTGCCGCCCGACCTCGACGGGTACGCCGCGCTGGTCGTGCTCGGCGGCGAGCAGGACGCCTTCCCCGGCGAGCGCGGCGAGCGCGCCGCGCCGTGGTTCGACGAGCTCGAGGGGCTGCTGCGCAAGGCGGTCCGGCACAAGGTGCCGACGCTGGCGATCTGCCTCGGCGCGCAGCTGCTCGCCCGCGCGCTCGGCGGCACCGTCGAGCGCAGCGCCGCCGGGCCCGAGATCGGGGCGCGGCTGGTCGCCCGGCGCGACGTCGCCGACAACGACCCGATCTTCGCCGCGGTGCCGTTCGCGCCCGACGTGCTGCAGTGGCACCGCGACGAGATCGTCGAGCTGCCGATGAACGCGACCCTGCTGGCCGCCTCGACGCACTACCCGATCCAGGCGTACCGCATCGGCGGCGCCGCGTGGGGCCTGCAGTTCCACATCGAGTGCGACCTCGAGATGTTCGCGCAGTGGGCGATGGACGGCATCGGCACCCTCGGCGAGCTCGGCATCGACGCCGTCGAGCTGCTGGAGCGGGTCGACGCCGCGCTCGACGACGTGGCCGAGATCTGGAAGCCCTTCGCCGAGCGATTCGCGGCCGTCGCGCTGGGCCGGGTGCCGCGCGCCGGCGAGGGCGGGCTGCGCTCCCTGCCGCTGATCGGGCCGCGCTGATGGACCCGATCGCGAAGACCGGACCCGGGCATCTGGCGCGGTTCGGGTTCACCGACAACGAGCGCACGGAGGCCATGACCGGGCCCGGCGGGCTGCGCCTGTGGGACCCGGTCGCGCGCCGCCCCGTCGACGACGAGGCCGCGGCGGTGCTCGACACGCTGTACTTCGCCGCCGACCCCGACCTGGCCCTCTTCCAGCTGCACCGGCTGGTGGAGGCGGCGGGGGAGGAGGTGCTCGCGGCGGTCCTGACGGACAAGGCGCTGCGCCGCCGCCTCGTCGGCGTCCTCGGCGTCTCCGCGACCCTCGGCGACATGCTCGTGGCCAACCCCGGCGAGTGGCGCGAGCTGACCGGGGAGCAGAACAAGCGGGCGGCCGGCTACTCCACGCGGGACGTCTCCACCGTGCCGTCGCTGCGCAGCGGGTACCGGCGGGAGCTGCTGCGCATCGTGGCCGCCGACCTGACCGGCGCCGCCGACGTCGAGGTCACCATGCGCCGGCTGACCGAGCTGGCCGACGCGACCCTGCAGGCGGCGCTGGCCATCGCCGTCGGTGAGCAGGGCACCGGCGCCTGCCGCCTCGCCGTCGTCGCGATGGGCAAGTGCGGCGGGCGGGAGCTCAACTACGTCAGCGACGTGGACGTGGTCTTCGTCGCCGAGCCCGACGGCGGCGCCGACACCGAGACCGCGATGCGGGCCGGCAGCGCGCTGGCCGCCCGGATGATGGAGATCTGCGGGTTCGTCGCCTGGCCCGTGGACGCGGCGCTGCGCCCGGAGGGCAGCCGCGGCGCGCTGGTGCGGACCGTCGCGTCACACCTGGCGTACTACAAGAAATGGGCGAAGACCTGGGAGTTCCAGGCACTGCTGAAGGCCCGTCCGGCCGCGGGCGACCACGCCCTCGGCGAGCGGTGGCTCGCCGAGCTGCAGCCGCTGATCTGGTCCGCGGCCGAGCGCCCGGAGGCCGTCGACGAGGTGCGTGGCATGCGCCGGCGCATCATCGAGGTCATCCCGCGCGCCGAGCTCGACCGCGAGATCAAGCGGGGCCCGGGCGGCCTGCGCGACATCGAGTTCGCGGTACAGCTGCTGCAGCTCGTGCACGGCCGCGCCGACGAGTCGCTGCGCACCCCGACCACGCTCGCCGGGCTGCGCGCGCTGATCGAGGGCGGCTACGTCGGCCTCGCCGACGGCGAGGCGCTGCTGCGCGCGTACCGCTTCCTGCGCGTCGTCGAGCACCGCCTGCAGCTGCAGCGGCTGCGCCGCACGCACACCGTCCCGGACGACCCGGCCGGGCTGCGCTGGCTCGCCCACGCCCTCGGCTACCGCCCCAGCGCGGCCCGGGACGCCGTCGAGTCGTTCCGGGCCGAATGGGTGCGCCACGCCGGCGAGGTGCGCCGCCTGCACGCCAAGCTCTTCTACCGCCCGCTGCTGGAGGCCGTCGCCCGGGTGCCCACCGAGCAGCTGCGGCTCACCCCCGACGCCGCCCGCGCCCGCCTCGACCTGCTCGGATTCGCCGACCCGGCGGGCGCGCTGCGGCACATCGAGGCCCTCACCGGCGGCGTGTCGCGCACCGCGGCGATCCAGCGCCAGCTGCTGCCGGCGCTGCTGAGCGAGTTCGCCGACGCCCCCGAGCCGGACCGGGGCCTGCTGGCGTACCGCCAGGTCTCGGAGAAGGCCGGCAACACCCCGTGGTACCTGCGGCTGCTGCGCGACGAGGGCCCGGTCGCCCTGCGCCTGGCGCGGCTGCTCGCACTGTCGCGGTACGTCACCGATCTGCTCGTCCACGACCCGGAGGCCCTGCGCCTGCTGGCCGACGACGCGGAGCTGGTGCCGCGCAGCGCCGAGGTCCTCACCGAGGGCTTCGCCGCCGCGGCCGCCCGCCACGACGACCCGGAGACCGCCATCAACGCGGTCCGCGCCCTGCGCCGCCGGGAGCTGTTCCGCATCGCCTGCGCCGACCTGCTGGGCCTGCTCGACGTCACCGACGTCGGCGACGCCCTCTCCGCCGTCATCGACGCGACCCTGCGCGCCACCCTCGGCGTGACGGGCGCGTCGCCGACCGGCACGGCCGCGCCGCTGGAGTTCGCCATCATCGGCATGGGCCGCCTCGGCGGCGCCGAGACCAGCTACCCGTCCGATGCCGACGTGCTCTTCGTCTACGAGGCCCCGCCCGGCCTGGCCGACGACGCCGCCAGCGGCGTGGCCCTGAGCATCGCCGAGGAGCTGCGCCGCCTGCTCGCCCGCCCCGCGCACGACCCGCCGCTGGGCGTCGACGCCGACCTGCGCCCGGAGGGCCGCCAGGGCCCGCTGGTGCGCAGCCTGAAGGCCTACCAGCAGTACTACGCCCGCTGGTCGAAGGTCTGGGAGGCTCAGGCGCTGCTGCGCGCCCGCGCGGTGGCCGGCTCCGCGCCCCTCGGCGCCCGCTTCCTGGAGGTCGCCGACGCCAAGCGCTACCCGCCGGGCGGCCTCACCCGCGAGCAGATCCACGAGATCCGCCGCCTCAAGGCCCGCGTCGACAGCGAGCGGCTCCCGCGCGGCGCCGACCCGGCCACGCACACCAAGCTGGGCCGCGGCGGTCTGGCCGACGTCGAGTGGACCGTGCAGCTGCTGCAGCTGCAGCACGGCCACGCGGAGCCGTCCCTGCGCACCCCGCGCACGCTGGAGGCCCTCACCGCCGCCACCGTCGCCGGCCTGATCGAGCACTCCGACGCCGCCGCCCTCGAGGCCGCGTGGCGCCAGGCGTCCCGCGTGCGCAACCTGCTGACCCTGGTTCGTGGCCGCGCGACGGACCAGCTCCCGCGTCAGGGCCCCGATCTGGCCGCCGCCGCGTCGGTCCTGGGCGGGGGCGTCGAGCCCCAGGAGTTCCTGGACGAGTACCTCCGCGTGGCCCGGCGCGCCCGCGCGGTGGTCGAACGCGTCTTCGGCGCTGCCTGAACGCGCGGCGGCCCGCCCCGAAAGCTCCGGGGCGGGCCGCTGTGGTGGAGCGGGACGTGACAGATCACACGTCGTAGTACATGGCGAACTCGTGCGGGGTCGGGCGCAGGCGGACCGGGTCGACCTCGTTCACGCGCTTGTACGAGACCCAGGTGTCCACCAGGTCCTGGGTGAAGACGCCGCCCTCGAGCAGGAAGCCGTGGTCGGCCTCCAGCGCGTCCAGCACCTCCGGCAGCGAGCCCGGGACCTGCTTGACGTTCGCGACCTCCTCCGGCGGCAGGTCGTACAGGTCCTTGTCGATCGGGGCCGGCGGCTCGATCTTGTTCTTGATGCCGTCCAGGCCGGCCATCATCATGGCCGAGAAGGCCAGGTAGACGTTGGCCGACGGGTCCGGCACGCGGAACTCGACGCGCTTGGCCTTCGCGTTGGTGCCCGTCACCGGGATGCGGGTGCAGGCGGAGCGGTTGCGCTGCGAGTACACCAGGTTGACCGGCGCCTCGTAGCCCGGCACCAGGCGGCGGTACGAGTTGACCGTCGGGTTGGTGAAGGCCAGCAGCGACGGGGCGTGGTGCAGCAGGCCGCCGATGTACCAGCGGGCGGTGTCCGACAGGCCGCCATAGCCGGTCTCGTCGTAGAACAGCGGCTCGCCGCCCAGCCACAGCGACTGGTGCGTGTGCATGCCGGAGCCGTTGTCGCCGAACAGCGGCTTGGGCATGAACGTCGCGGTCTTGCCGGCGGCCCAGGCGGTGTTCTTCACGATGTACTTGAACAGCTGCATCTGGTCGCCGGAGTGCAGCAGGGTCGAGAACTTGTAGTTGATCTCGGCCTGGCCGGCGGTGCCGACCTCGTGGTGCGCCCGCTCGACCTCGAAGCCGGCGCCCAGCAGCTTCTGCACCATGTGGTCACGCAGGTCGGCGTAGTGGTCGACCGGCGGGACCGGGAAGTAGCCGCCCTTGTAGGCGGTCTTGTAGCCGCGGTTGCCGCCCGGCTCGTCCTTGCCGGAGTTCCACCAGCCCTCGACCGAGTCGATGTAGTAGTACGCCTGGTTCGCGGACGTCTCGTGCCGGATCGAGTCGAAGATGTAGAACTCGGCCTCCGCGCCGAAGTACGCCGTGTCCGCGATGCCGCTCGACTTGAGGTACGCCTCCGCCTTCCTCGCCACGTTGCGCGGGTCACGCGAGTAGGCCTCGTGCGTGAACGGGTCGTGGATGAAGAAGTTCAGCGCCAGCGTCTTCTCGACCCGGAACGGGTCGATGAAGGCGGACGTCGCGTCGGGCAGCAGCAGCATGTCCGACTCGTGGATCGCCTGGAACCCACGGATGGACGAACCGTCGAAGGCCAGCCCCTCGCTGAAGACCTTCTCGTCGAACGACTCGGCCGGCAAGTTGAAGTGCTGCATGACGCCAGGCAGGTCGCAGAAGCGAACGTCGACGAAGCGGACGCCCTCATCCTTCACGTATCGCAACAGCTCTTCAGAATTGGCGAACACTCGTCCTCCAGGTGGCAGGGCATGACCAGTCTGGTGATCACTTCAGTGTGAAGCTGGCTGGTTGTTCGCGACCGTAGAACCGTGCGATTGCCCCGGCGTGTCTCGACTGTTTCCGCTGTGTTTCGCGGTTCGTTGCTCGCCCGATCAGCGCCGGAGCGTCATTCGATAGTCTGATCCGTCGTGGAACCAACCCCGGCACCTCTGGCCCGTCGCTTCGGCGCCCTGCTCATCGACTGGATCTCGTGCCTGCTCATCGCGGGCGCGTTCGCCAGCCCGACCGACGAGCCGTGGCTGGCACCGGGGTTGTTCGTCGTCGTGTACGGCCTGTTCCTCGGCTTCTTCGGACAGACCGTGGGCATGTGGCTGTTTCGGATCCGTTGTGTGTCGATCACCACAGGCGGCCCCATCGGCGTGCCGCGGGCACTGCTGCGGGCCGTCGTCATGCTCCCGCTGGTCACCGCGCTGATCATGGACCAGGAGCAGCGTGGCCTGCACGACCGGGCCGTCGGCTCGGTCGTGCGGGCCGTCTGAGCGGGTCTCAGCGCCCGCGCATCGCCTTGAACTGCCCCTTCGGGGGCTTCATGTTCTTGGGCAGCGCCCCCCGCGGCATCTGCGGACGCGCCGAGAGCGCGGTGAGCCGCTTGTCGAGGGAGTTGACGTCCTTGGCCGTGATCGTGCGCGGCAACCGGATCAGCGTGGTGCGCAGCTTGGCGAGGGGGATCTGGCCCTCCTCGTTGCCGAGCATGAAGTCGCGCAGCTCGGCGTTGCCGATCACCTTCAACAGGCGGCGCCGCTCCTGGTTGATGAGCCCCTTGACCCGGCTCACGTTGCCCTCGCCGATCAGGATCACGCCGGGCCGGCCGATGACCAGGTGCACCATGTCGAACTGCGTGGTCGAGGCGATCGCCGGGCTGACCCGCCAGTCGCCGCGCATGTTCTCGATGATCGACGCGGCGGCGCCGGGCTGCCCCTCGGCCTCCTTCATCATGGCCTTCTGCGAACGCAGGTTGAGCACGATGACGGTGCCGAGCAGCGCCAGCAGCACGCCCAGCGGGGCCCAGATCCACGACAGGCCCAGTGCGACAGCGACGCCCACCGCGATCAGCGGCACGAAAACGACCGTCACCACGAGAGGCACGAACACCTTGTCTCGTTTCGCGGTGAACGAGAAGACCATGCCGATCTGCTTGAGCCGCGTGAAGAAGGAGGCCTTCTCCGGCTCCTGGGCCTTTGCCATGCCTTCGAGTCTAGAGGGACGGCATCAAGCGTTGAGAGCCCGGCTGTCCAGCGCCTGGCGATACAGCCGGCCGGCCCGGTAGGACGAGCGCACCAACGGCCCGCTCAGCACGCCGGCGAAGCCGATCTGCTCGGCCTCCTCGCGCAGCTCGACGAACTCCTCGGGCTTGACCCACCGCTCCACGGGGTGGTGGCGGGGCGACGGGCGCAGATACTGCGTGATCGTCACCAGCTCGCATCCGGCCTCGTGGAGGTCCCGCAGCGCCTGCGACACCTCGGCCCGCTCCTCGCCCATGCCGAGGATCAGGTTGGACTTGGTCACCAGGCCGGCCTCGCGCGCCAGGGTGAGCACACCCAGGGAACGCTCGTAGCGGAACGCCGGACGGATGCGCTTGAAGATCCGCGGCACGGTCTCCACGTTGTGCGCGAGCACCTCCGGCCGCGCCGCGAACACCTCGGCCAGCAGCTCCGGCTCGCCGTTGAAGTCGGGGATGAGCAGCTCGACGCCGCACCCTTCGACGAGGGCGTGGATCTGCCGGACGGTCTCGGCGTAGAGCCACGCGCCGCCGTCGGGCAGGTCGTCGCGGGCCACCCCGGTCACGGTCGCATACCTCAGCCCCATCGTCGCCACCGACTCGGCGACCCGGCGCGGCTCGTCCGCGTCGAACTCGGCCGGCTTGCCGGTGTCGATCTGGCAGAAGTCGCAGCGGCGGGTGCACTGGTCGCCGCCGATCAGGAAGGTCGCCTCGCGATCTTCCCAGCACTCGTAGATGTTGGGACAGCCGGCTTCCTGGCAGACCGTGTGTAGGCCCTCGCGCTGGACGAGCCCCCGTAGATGCGTGTATTCGGGACCCATCTTGGCCGAAACCTTGATCCACGGCGGTTTGCGCTCAATCGGCGTCTCCGCGTTGCGCGCTTCGATGCGCAGCAGACGACGACCTTCGGGAACAACGGCGGTCACAGTCCGAAGACTACGCCCGGTGCCTGCTCAACCGCTGGGAACGCGATTGACGTCACGTTCGCGAGGTTCCCGATCGTTGGCGGTCTTCGCCGGGGACGGTCAGTAAAGCCGCGTGAGGTGCCGCTCCACGATCGGCAGCACCTCGTCGACGGTCACGTCCCGGCCGAGCTCCGCCGACAGCGACGTGACACCCGCGTCGCGGATGCCGCAGGGCACGAAGATGTCGTACCGCGAGAGGTCGCAGTCCGCGTTCAAGGCGAACCCGTGCAGCGTGACGCCGCGGGCCACCCGGATCCCGATCGCCGCCACCTTCCGGTCGGGCCCGCGCTCGTCCGCGAGGACCCACACGCCGCTGCGCCCCTCGACCGGCGCCGTGGCGAGGCCGAGCTCCGCGCAGACGTCGATGAGCATCTGCTCCATGCGCCGCACGTACGCCACCACGTCCACCGGGTCGGGCAGCCGCATGATCGGGTATCCGACCAGCTGGCCCGGCCCGTGCCAGGTGATCTTGCCGCCCCGGTCCACGTCGATCACCGGCGTCCCGTCGAACGGCCGGTCCGCGGGCTCCGTCCGCTTGCCGGCCGTGTAGACGCTCGGGTGCTCCAGCAGCAGCACCGTGTCCGGCGCGGCGCCGTCGGCCACCTCGGCGTGGACGCGGCGCTGTTCGGCGAGCGCCGTCTCGTAGTCCACGATCCCGGCCCGGACGATCCGCATACCCACCACGCTGGTCACGCATGCAGCCTATTCGCCGCGGCGGTCGTGCGAACTACGGGGTGCTCGACGACACGGCCTGCGCAACGGCCTCGTCGACGGTGCGGTGCGCGAAGGAGAACCCCTCGCGCTCCAGCACCGCCGGCAGCACCCGCTGGCTGGCCAGGGCCTCGCCGCCGAACTCGCCGACCGCGGCCCGCAGCGCGAACCCGGGCACCGGCAGCAGGTTGGGCCGGTGCAGCACGCGGGCCAGCGCGGCGGAGAACTCGGCGTTGGTGACCGGCTCGGGGCCGGTGAGGTTGACGGGGCCGCTGATCTCGCGTTCGAGCGCGAACGTGACCGCGGCCAGCCAGTCCGGGAGCGAGATCCACGGCAGGTACTGCCGGCCGCTGCCCATCCGGCCGCCGGCGAAGAGCTTGAACTGCAGGTACAGCGGCTTCAGCATGCCGCCGTCGCGGTCGAGCGGGATCCCGGTGCGCAGCAGCGCGACCCGGGTGCCGGCGTCCTCGGCGGGGTGGGTCGCGGCCTCCCACACCTTGCACAGGTCGGCGAGGAAGCCCTCACCCGCCGGGGACGACTCGTCGACGGCCCGGTCGCCGGTGTCCCCGTAGTACCCCACGGCCGAGGCGTTGAGCAGCACCTTCGGCCTGGTCTGCGCGGCGGCGATCACCCGGGCGATGGTCAGGGTGCTGTCCACCCGGCTGTCGACGAGGACCTTCTTGTACTCCCCGGTCCAGCGCTTGTCGCCCACGCCTGCCCCGGCCAGGTTGATCACCGCGTCGGCGGCCGCCACCACGGTCCCGTCCAGCACCCCGGCGGTCGGGTCCCAGCGCACCTCCCCCGGCCGCGGCGGACGCCGCACCAGCGGGATGACCTGGTGATCGGCCGCCCGCAGGTGCCGGACCAGCCGCCGGCCCAGAAATCCGGAGGCACCCGCGATCAGGATCTGCATACCGCCATCTTGCCCGATTTCTGCCCGCACCCGCCCCCTGGCTCGCGCCTCGATCGGGTCGATCGGCGCGAGGCCGTGCCTGGGCATCGCGCCACATGGAAGAACGCCACCCGCGCCGAGCGCTCGCGGGACGTTTCTCGCCGGAAAGGCGTCGAGGGCGCCCCGTGACCGGGACGCCCTCGACGTAGCTGCTGGCTAGAGGCCGAGATCGGGCTCGAAGTGGCCGGCCTCCAGGCGCTCCTTCACGGTGGTGAGGAAGCGCGCGGCGTCGGCGCCGTCGACGATGCGGTGGTCGTAGGACAGGGCCAGGTAGACCATCGAGCGCGGCGCGATGATCTCGCCGAGCTCCGGGTCGTTGACCACGACGGCCCGCTTGACGACCGCGCCGGTGCCCAGGATCGCCACCTGCGGCTGGTTGATGATCGGCGTGTCGAACAGCGCGCCGCGGCTGCCGGTGTTGGTCAGCGTGAACGTGCCGCCGGCGATGTCGTCCGGGCTCAGCTTGTTGTTGCGGGTCCGGTCGGCCACGTCCGCGATGCGCTTGGCCAGGCCGGCGAGGTTGAGGTCGCCCGCGTGGCGGATGACCGGGACGATGAGGCCCTTCTCGCTGTCCACGGCCATGCCCAGGTGCTCGGCGTCGTGGTACGTGACGGTGCCCGCCTCCAGGTCGAGCGAGGAGTTCACCACCGGGTGCACCCGCAGTGCCTCGACCGCCGCGAGGGCGAAGAACGGCAGGAACGACAGCTTCACGCCGTGCGTGGCGAGGAACTGCGCCTTGGCCTTGTCCCGCAGCTTCGCCACCCTCGTGACGTCCACCTCGACGACCGTGGTCAGCTGCGCCGAGATCTGCAGCGACTCGACCATGCGCCGCGCGATGAGCGCCCGCATGCGGGTCAGCTTCTGCGTCTGGCCGCGCAGCGGGCTCGGCGCCGCCTTCGGGGCCGGGGCACCCGTGGCGGCCGGTGCGGCTGCCGCGGGCGCCGGTGCGGCGGCCAGCCGCTCCGCGGCCTGCTTCTCGGCCGCGGCCTTCGCCGCGGCGTCGAGCACGTCCTGCTTGCGGATCCGCCCGCCGACGCCCGTGCCGGACACGCCGGACAGGCTCACGCCGTGCTCGGCGGCGAGCTTGCGCACCAGCGGCGTGACGTATCCGGCGTCCTCGGCGACCTTGCCGTTGCCGGAGGGCGCGGTGGCGTTGGTCGCCGGCCCGGCCTGCACCGGCGCGGCGGCCGCGGGCTGCGGCTCGGGGGCGGGCCGGGGCGCGGGCTCGGCCTTGGGCGCGGGCTTCGGCTCCGGGGCCGCCTTCGGCTGCGGCGCGGGCTCGGCCTTCGGCTGCGGGGCCGGGGCGGCCTTCGCGGGCGCGGCGCCGGCGACGCCGATGACGGCCAGCTCCGCGCCGACCTCCACCGTCTCGTCCTCGGCGACCTTGATCTCCAGCAGCGTCCCGGCGACCGGCGACGGGATCTCCGTGTCGACCTTGTCGGTGGAGACCTCCAGCAGCGGCTCGTCGGCCTCCACGGCGTCGCCGACCTGCTTCAGCCAGCGGGTGACGGTGCCCTCGGTGACGCTCTCGCCGAGCGCCGGCATCTTCACCGGGGTGCCCTCGGCGCGGCCGGCGGCGGGCGCCGCCTCGGCCGCGGGCTCCTCCACCGGCGCGGGCTCCTCGGCGGGC